>CAYVUQ010000098.1:2572-6581 GCA_964454915.1 uncultured Puniceicoccaceae bacterium | reverse complement strand
CAGAAAAGTTAACACCTGGCAAGAAAATTTATGACTGACAAAATTTTTTAGGCAAGATAAATAAGACAGATAATAATGAGGGAACTCTTGACCCTTTTACTTGTCTCTTCCGAATCAGATTGCACTGGTCCTATCCGAGCGCAGATTCAGGGGGCATCAATTCCCTTTTCTCCGTGTCGCGCCCTTTTCAGCCTTCTTCCGGGACCCTTTCCGCCGCCCTCCGTGCGGTTGCCGATCCTTCCGATGCACACCACTTGCGGCGCTTTTTCAAGACGGGTCCCGGGGAATACGGGGCGGGCGATGTTTTCATCGGAGTGCGGGTTCCGGCTATCCGTCGGCTGGCCAGACAATTCGCCGACATCGACATTGGGCAGGCCGTCGCGTTGCTCGGGTCCGGAATCCACGAGGAACGGCTGCTGGCACTCCTGATTTGGGTGCGGCAATACCAGCAGGGAGACGAGGCGACGCGCGACCGGGTTTTCCAGGCCTATCTCGATAACCGCGCTCGCGTGAACAATTGGGACCTGGTGGACTTGTCGGCTGAACATATTGTTGGTGCCCACCTTTTCCACCGCCCACGCCAGCCGCTGCACGAACTGTCGGTTTCCCATAGCCTGTGGGATCGGAGGATCGCCATCGTTTCGACCTACCACTTCATCCGTCGCGACGACTTCGCAGAGACCCTGGCGATTGCCACCCGGCTAATCGGGGACCGCGAGGACCTGATCCACAAGGCAGTCGGCTGGATGCTCCGCGAGGTCGGCAAGAGGAACCGGGAGGCCGAGGAGACCTTTCTCCGCCGCCACGGCGACACTATGCCGCGCACGATGCTCCGCTACGCCATCGAACGTTTCCCTGAACCGCTGCGCCAAAGCTATCTCGCAATGGGGAAATGATTGGCACCACCAGGGGTTTTCCTGCAAGGTGACCCGGTATGAGTTGTTGCCACCACCACGAACCGGATGAACGACCGGACCAGGATGGAGAAGACCATTGCCGCGATCATGCCTCCGGCAAAAACACCTCGACCAGGCAGGCCTACTACTGTCCGATGTGCGATGGGGTCGGTGCCGACAAGCCGGGTGACTGCCCGAAATGCGGGATGCGTCTGGAGCGCAATCCCGCAGCCGGGGCTCGGAAGGTCTGGACCTGCCCGATGCACCCCGAGGTGCACGAGGACGAGCCCGGCCAGTGCCCAAAGTGTGGCATGGACCTCGAACCGGAAATCCCCGGGGCGGATGATCATGACGACGAAGAAACGCGCCTGATCCGCCGAAAATTCCTCTTCGGCGTGCTCTTCGGCCTGCCGGTTCTCCTGGCAGCCATGCCGCACATGGTTCCCGGGGGTATCTTCTACCAAAACTGGCTGCCTTCGGTCGCATGGGCCTGGGTCGAACTGCTCTTTGCCACTCCGGTGGTCTTCTGGTGCGGCGGTTTTCTCCACCTGCGCGGGATCGCCTCGCTACGGCGCGGGAGCCCCAACATGTTCACCCTCATCATGCTCGGCGTCGGTGCCGCCTACTTCTTTAGCGTGGCTGCCGTAGTGGCACCGGGGCTGTTCCCCGAGGGAATGCAGGAGGACGGCGCAGTGGGCCGGTATTTCGAATCGGCCACCGTGATCACGGTCCTCGTCTTGCTCGGGCAATGGCTCGAAGCCCGTGCCCGGCGCAAGACCGGCCAGGCCATCCGCAGCCTCATGGACCTTGCCCCCGGACAGGCCCACCGCATCAACGGCGCGGGCAAAGAGGAGGATGTTCCTGTCGAGTCGTTGCGTGAGGGGGACAGGCTCCGGGTAAGGCCCGGGGAGAAAATTCCGGTGGACGGTCGGATCGTGGAGGGCCACAGCCATATCGACGAATCGATGATCACGGGCGAGCCGGACCCAGTCTCGCGCGGAGAGGGGGATCGGGTCGTCGGTGCCACGCTCAACCAGTCCGGAAGTTTCGTCCTGGAAGCCGAAGCGGTAGGCGAAGATACCACCCTTTCCCGTATCGTCGGGATGGTAGCCGAAGCCCAGCGCAGCCGTGCACCGGTCCAAAATCTGGCTGATCGGGTCGCTTCGTTCTTCGTGCCCGCAGTAGTCGTCGCCTCGGTACTCACCTTCGCTCTCTGGTGGCTGGCCGGACCCGATCCCGCCCTCGCCCATGCGGTTGTCAACGCAATCGCCGTCCTGATCATTGCGTGTCCGTGCGCCCTGGGTCTTGCCACCCCGATGTCGATCATGGTCGGCGTGGGCACCGGTGCCCGCGAGGGGGTACTGATTCGTAACGCGGAAGCCCTGGAGCGGGCGGAGAAAGTCACGCATGTCGTCACCGACAAGACCGGAACCCTCACCGAGGGCAAACCGCGCGTAGTGGACATCGTCTCACCCTCCGGCGAAGAGGACTGGCTGTTTTCAGTGGCTGCGGCGGAGACGCCGTCCGAGCACCCCATCGCCCGCGCCATCGTTGACTACGCACGGGATAAGGATACCGACATTCCCGAAGCCACGGACTTCGACAGCACGGCAGGCAGCGGGGTATCGGCCACGGTAGATGGTGCCACGATCCGGGTCGGCTCGCGGAAATTCCTGAGCGAGGCGGACACCGGGGGGCTCGAAGAAGGGGATGATCGGGCGGATGCCCTCCAAGAGAAAGGAAAGACCGTCGTATGGGCCGCCCGCGAGGGGCGTTTCCTCGGGCTGGTGGCCATCGCCGATCCGATCAAGGATACTTCGCGCCGGGCAGTAGAGGCACTAACCCGCGAAGGCATCCGGGTGGTCATGTGTACCGGCGACCAGGAAACCACCGCCCGCGCGGTGGCGCACGAACTCGGCATCGACGATGTCCGCGCGGACGTTTCCCCGGAGGACAAGAAAGAGATCGTGGAGAAGCTCCGCTCCGACGGTGCCCGCGTAGCGATGGCCGGTGACGGCATCAACGACGCCCCCGCCCTGGCCGCCGCCAACGTGGGCATTGCCATGGGAACGGGGACTGACGCGGCCATTGAGAGTGCTGGCATCACGTTGGTCAAAGGCGATCTGATGGGCATCCACACGGCACTTCGGCTGAGCCGACGGGTGATGCGCAACATTCGGCAGAATCTCTTTTTCGCCTTTATCTACAATGGTCTCGGCATCCCCGTTGCGGCGGGGGTCCTCTACCCCTTCACGGGCTTCCTCCTCAACCCCATGATCGCGGGTGCTGCCATGTCCTTCAGTTCCGTCTCCGTTATTGGCAACGCGTTGAGGCTGCGGAAGCGCGATTGACACCGGACCGCTCTCGTCCAGAAGACGTCGGCCAGGTCCGGGAGGGAAAGCTGGATCGGACCTTTGCCGACAGTCCACCCGGCGGTCCCTCGCTACCAAAGGTCTATCCCGATCCCGCGCACCACACGGGCCAACAAGAGAAAACAGATGATCGTGATGACCACGCTCGAGACCATGGCAACCCAGAATCCATATCGGGCCTGGATCGGTGCGAAAGCCAGAAACATCGGAAGGGTCGGCAGCACAAACCAAAACGTGTAGGTGGCGTAGGCACCGATCTTGACCGGAGGCTGCTTCTCCACATACATCCAAATCAAGGCTAATACCGCCACCAGCGGCAGAGCCGTGATCAGAGCACCCAGCTTGCCGCTGCGTTTTGCGATCTCCGAGATGGTGACGATGACCGCCGCCGTCACGAGATACTTTGTGAGAATCCACGTCATGACCGAGGGGTTTAGAACATTGGTGTGGCGAAAGCCAAAAGGAAAACACAGCGCATCTCCCCGGTGCCCGTACGTTTCCTTTTGACTCCTCCGCGGCAAACGCATCGTCTTCTGGAAATGACCAGCGCCCGTCGCACGCCGACTTCCCTCGATTTCTCCGGTTTGGATGACAACGCCGTCTCCGCGCTCCTGCGCGAGCACCATCTGGCGTTGACGGTGGCGGAGGCCCGTCAGATTCAGGACCGCATCCTGCGCCGCCCCCCAACTCTGGCGGAGTGCGTCCTCTGGTCCATCCAGGGCTCCGAACACTGTTCTTACA
>CAYVUQ010000098.1:0-2562 GCA_964454915.1 uncultured Puniceicoccaceae bacterium | reverse complement strand
TTACAAGAGCAGTCGAAACCATTTAAAGGGCTTCGTGACCGACGGGCCGGACGTCATCCTCGGCCCATCCGAAGACTCGGGGATCATCGGCATCGCCCGTGACAAGGAGGGCCGCCGCTACGGGCTCGCGGCGAGCCACGAATCGCACAACCTTCCCTCCCAGGTCGTCCCCTACGAAGGTGCCGCTACCGGCGTCGGGGGCAACGTGCGGGATGTCTGCTGCATGGGCGCCAAGGTGGTTGCAGTCGGCGATTCACTCCGTTTCGGCGATCTTTCCCTCGCCCACAGCAAGTGGATACAGGAAGGCGTGGTGGCCGGCATCGCCGGTTACGGCAATCCGCTGGGCATCCCCAACGTGTGCGGCGACGTGTATTTCGACAAAGGTTACAATGACAACTGCCTGGTCACCGTGCTGACCCTGGGTGCGATCGCAGAGGACGCCATCCTGCATTCCCACGCCCCGGCCAACGCTGCAGGACACTCGCTCATCCTTGTCGGCAAGCCCACCGACAACAGTGGCTTCGGCGGTGCCAGCTTCGCCTCCGGCGAACTCGATGAGGCGGAGAAGGAGAAGAACAAGGGTGCCGTCCAGGAGCCCAATGCCTTCCTCGAGCGCCACCTGCTCAAGGCGACCTACGCACTCCACCGCATCCTGGTGGAAAACGGAGCCGTCCAAAGGGTGGGCTTCAAGGACCTGGGCGCCGGAGGCATCGCCTGCGCCAGCGTGGAGCTGGCCGATGCCGCGGGCTACGGAGCCGAGATCGAGGTCGAGAAGGTGCATGTCGGCATGGATGGTCTGCCGCCACACGCCATCCTCTGCTCGGAGACCCAGGAACGTTTCATGTGGGTGGCCCCCGACGATCTGGTTCCTCTGATCCTCCGGCACTACAATGAAACCTTCGCCCTGCCTGAGGTTTCCAGCGGTGCGTGCGCCTCGGTGGTTGGCCGCATCCGGGACGACGGCCTCTACCGGGTGACCTGGCACGGTGAGGTTCTGGTCGAAGCACCCGCACCCGAAGTCACAAAGGGATTGGTGTACGACCGGCCCTGCGAACCGCCGACTCCCGCCGACAATCCCGAACCAGCCGCATCGCTCTGGCCCGATAAAGACACCGGGCACCTGCTTCTTTCCCTCCTGGCCCATCCGAACATCGCCTCCCGGCAGCCCGTTTATGAATCCTACGACAAACAGGTGCAGGGTGCGGTCACGCTCGAAGCGGGACAGGGGGATGCGGGAGTCTTCCGCCCGTTCGCCGACCCTGAATGGCCTGAGGAAATCCGTGCAACCGGGGCGGTGGTCAGTCTTGACCAGAACCCGCGGCACAACCGGATCGATCCGGCGCGCGGTGCGGCCTGGGCCGTGGCGGAAGCCTACCGCAATGTGTGTGCAACCGGTGGCCGACCCGTCGCCTTCACCGACTGCCTCTGCTACGGCAACCCTGAAAAACCGGCCCAGATGGGCGAGTTCGTAGCCGGAGTGAGCGGAGTGGCCGAGGCGGCCCGCGAGCTGCATCCGCCCGACCACCCCGGCAGCCCGACGCCGATCATCGCCGGAAACGTCTCCCTCTACAACGAATCGCAGGGCCGTAGCATTCCTCCCAGTCCCATGATCTCCTGCCTGGGCCGAATCGAGGACGCCGCACGTGCGGTCGGGTCGGGATTCACCCGCGCGGGCTCGACGGTCTGCCTGATAGGCCGCACCCCCTCCACCCTCGCGGGTTCCCTCCTGCTGGAACGATCCGGGCAGCCCTCTCCGCGAATCCCCGCCCCCGACTACCCGGCCCTGCGGGCCGAGTGCCTGGCCGTGCTGGAAGGGATCGAATCCGGTGCGATTTGCTCCTGCCATGACATTTCGGACGGCGGGCTCGCCGTCGCCCTGGCGGAGGCGGCAATCGCCGGCGGTCTCGGGCTCGACGCCTCCGCAACCACGCTCGATCCGGCAGCACTTTTCGGTGAGTTCGGCGGCTTCGTGGCCGAGGTCGATGCGGAGCAAATGGAATCCCTGCAAGCCATCTGCTCCCGGCACGGGACAGCAGTCGCAGTGCTTGGATCAACGACCGGCGACGCTCATTTTCGTCTGGGCCGACACATCTCCCTTCAAACAGCGGCTCTCGCCGACGCCTGGCGCAACGGTCTCCGCGATGCGCTTGAATAAACTCGTTTTCAAAAAGACCCATGTCCCGAACCGACTACAAATCCTCCGGCGTTGACATCGACGCCGGCAACGACGCCGTCAAACGCATCGGCCCGCTCGCCCGGTCCACATTCGGAGCCGAAGTCCTCACCGGCCTCGGTTCGTTCGGCTCGATGGTGGACCTCGGTCCGCACCTGGCCCGATACCGGCACCCGGTTCTCATCCAGAGCATCGACGGCGTGGGCACCAAAGTATCCGTAGCCCGGCGCGCCGGTCGCTACCGCGATTTGGGAATCGACGTGGTCAGTGCCACCACCAACGACATCCTGGTCCACGGAGCGCGACCGGTCAGCTTCCTCGACTACATCGCCAACGAAAAGCTCGATCCTGCCGTGGTGGAGGAGATCGTCTCGGGTATGGTCGAGAAC
>CAYVUQ010000097.1:0-6671 GCA_964454915.1 uncultured Puniceicoccaceae bacterium | reverse complement strand
CGGTATCCCATCGCGGAGCTTTCGGAGGCCGTTCGCTACTACCGCTCCCGGCACAACCGCATGGTGACGCTGGAGTTTATCCTGATCGACGAGGTGAACGATTCGCTGGAGCAGGCGCAGGCACTGGCGGTGATCGCGCGGGACCTGCACGCCCATGTGAACTGTATCCCCTACAACACGGTGGAGGGTCTCCCCTGGAAGCGACCGAATCTCAAGCGGCAGCGGACGTTTGCTTCGGTTCTGCGGGAGCAGGGGGTCTCGGTCACCCTGCGGCGCGAGAAAGGGCACGACATCGCGGCGGCCTGCGGCCAGCTCCGGCTGCCAACGGAAAAAGGGGGCGGGCCGGACCACTCCGGCCCGCCCCGGGACCTCACCAACCGGTAACGCAGGTACCGGGTCGGAAGTTAGAAGCGCATTCGCAGTGCTCCGTAGAGGGTAATGGCGTCCACAGCTGTGATTCCGCTTTGGGTCAGCTCGGACCATTCGAGGCCACTCATGACTTTCAGGTTGTTGCCGGAAATGTAATAGTTGGCACCCGCGTAAACGGATTCCCATTTGTCCCCGAGGGCTGCGGGCGAATCGCCGATGGCCGCACGACCGATGTAGCGCGAGGGCACGCCGATGCCCTCGGGTTTGTCGGATTCGAGGTAGTCGTAGCGCGCGACGATCTGCAGCTTCTCGGTCAGATACAGCCATGGCATAACCACGAACCCTGTCACGTTGTTGTCGTTCTCGGTGAGTGTGCCCCAGAGGATGTTACCCATCAGGCCGAAGGGGCCTGCCTCAATCTCGGCACCGAGTGAATAGGAGGATTCGAAAGGGTATGCTCCAGGACTGTCGTTGTCCTGATTCTGGACCGTGTCGAAAAAGACTCCCGCTCCGATGCCGTCGGGCAGGGATCCGCTCGCGTCGAAACCGGCTCTGAAATTAAAGGCGAGGTGCGAATCGTCGTCGGAATCAAGCGGGTTGTCGTTCTCGTTTTCTCCGTTAAACGCGCCGAGGAAGAGTCCGAATGGTCCCGTCTCGCCTTCGGCCCAGACGCCCACGGACTTGGGGGGGTCGAAGAGGTTGGATGCGTAGGAGCGCTCCACGGTGATGATGGCGGTCGAGGAGACGGCGTCTTCCATGCTCAGCGTCATGTCATTCTTGCCGACGCCGATTTCCATCCCTTCGAGTCCGGTGTACAC
The DNA here is from genome assembly GCA_964454915.1 of uncultured Puniceicoccaceae bacterium. GTDB lineage: Bacteria > Verrucomicrobiota > Verrucomicrobiia > Opitutales > Puniceicoccaceae > Puniceicoccus. Next base: position 5,484 of record CAYVUQ010000097.1, on the reverse strand, counting down.
CAGCGTCGCATAGTTGAGATCGGCCCCCTCGGGGAGTGCGCTGATCCGGATGTCGAACTTCAGATTCTGATACAGATCGCCCTGCGTGCCGATGCGCAGACGGCGGAGTTCGAACGTGCTGTAGTCATTGGTGGGGGTTCCCGGAATGTCAGAGTCCGGCGACACGTAGCCGAACTGAAACTGGGCACGACCGCGGATGGCCAGTCCCTTGGTGTCCGAGCTTTTCGTCGTGACCGCGACTTTCTCCTCGTTGGCCGTGCCTTTCATGGCCGCAGCCTGTTTCTCCGTGATGAAACCGTTCTTGGCCATCGTGTCCAGGAGTTGGTCGTAATCGGCCATCAGACTTCCGCATCCGAGAGCCAGGCCCGCTGCAAGTGTTCCGATGATTCTGGTTTTCAATTTCATAGGGGTTCTTGGGCTCCTTCGTGCGTGGCAGTTTTCGGGAGCGACCAGATGAAATGAAACAATATCGTAACAAAAAGGGAAGGCCGAAGTTTGAATTTTACGAAAATATCACCAAAATGTTACAATAATTCGCTGCTTTCGGAATGAAACAAGCTGGGAAGAATTTTGTTCAAGCGTTTGACGGCATTGGCGGTGTAGGTCTTTTCGCGCTCGATTCCCGCCCAGCGGCGGCCCATCTCCTCGCAGGCTGCGGCTGTGGTTCCGCTCCCAAGAAAAGGGTCGAGGACGGCGTCGCCGGGGCGGGTGGCGGCGGCGACGAGCTTGCGGATCAGAGCGATGGGTTTCTGGCTGGGGTGGCCGGCCTTTTCCCGGGCGTTTCCCTTGAGTGACGGGACTCGCAGGATGTTGGTGGCGTATCTCCCTTTCCGCAGGTGCGCCTCCCGGGCCGCTTTGTCTTTGTAGCGCTTGTCCTTCAGGTAGGACGCGATGGTTTTCTCGTCGTAGGGGATGCGCACGGCGTCCTTGTCGAAGAAGACTTTCGGCGCATCCGGATGGCGCAGGACGAGGATCATTTCGAACTGCGGGGTAAAGGAGTCGCGGCGTTCGTTGTAGCCGACAACCCGGTCCCAGACGAGCAGGTCGTGGAAGGCCATGATCTCGGTGAGCCGGGCGCACAGGCGTATCCAGGCGTGTTCGCGTTTGCCGGGCTGACCGAAGATGAAGAGCAGCCCGTCTTCGGCCAGCAGCCGGGCACATCCGCGCACCCACTGTGCGCACCAATCGAGATAGGCGGATTCGTCCGGCCAGCCGTTGTCCCATGCCTCTTTCTCAAGAACCTGGAAATAGGGGGGGTCGGCGATGATGCTCTGGAAGGATTCGTCCTGGAGGGTGGAGAGCCCGTCGAAAACATCGCCGGTGAAGATGTGGCCTCCGGCGACAGGGGTCCAGGAGTTCTCGGCGGGCACCGGGTTCGTCTCTTCGTCACGCATTGGCAGGCCGGGGGAAGAAGGGATTGTGGGCGGACTCTTCGGCGACGGTCGTGACGGGGCCGTGCCCCGGGCAGAGGATGGTGTCCCCGGCAAGTGTCAACACTCCGGAGCGAACGGCGGCGAGAGCGTTGGCGTAGTCCGCGGCACATCCCCCGACCGATCCGGCGAAGAGGGCGTCGCCGGTAAAGCAGACGGCGGGGTCCCCGTCGTCCAGGAGGAAGGAGGTTCCACCGGGGGTGTGCCCGGGGGTCGCGATGGTGCGGACGGTGAAAGGGCCGATCTGCAGGGTCTTGTCCCACTCCAGAGTTTCCGCCGCGTCAACTCCTTCGACCGGATGGGCGAAGCAGGGGGTTTCCGGAAAAGTGCGCCGCAGTTCCGGGAGCACCTCGACATGGTCCGGGTGTCCGTGGGTGAGCAGGATGGCGGCCGGGGTCAATCCGTTGGTCTCGAGATGCCGGAGGATGGGGTTGGCATCCACTCCGGTATCGACGACGAGACAGCGACCGTTGCGCCCGGCGGTTGCGTAGGCGTTGACGGTCATATCGCGGAAGCGGGTTACGAAGGCGGTGGGTGTCCCGTTGGCGGGCGGGTGGGGCATCCATGATTGCCGGAGCGAAACCGCGAGGCGGTCCGGGTCGAGTCCGAGGACTGCGGCGACGGCCCGGGCGGCGTCTTCGGTGCCGCTGCCGGACTTCAGGTCTTTGATCCGGGCGAGATCGATTCCAGCCCGTGCGGCGAGGTCGCGGTTTGTGATGTTGAGTCCGGCCTGGGCTTTGGAGATGATGTCCTCGCAGAAGTCTTCCAGGTGGGTGTGCTGGTTCTGTTGTTGTTCCATGGGTTTTGGAGTCTGGTCGGAAAATCGGTTGTCTTCGGCCATCTTCGCGGAAACATGCCCTCATGCAAAATGGAAAAGACCCTTCGGCGTGGACCGTGGAAGCAACGGATGAAGTGGCCGACTGCCGGGTGTTTCGGGTGGTGCGGCACCGCAGCTGCAAGGTTTCCGACGGCAGAAAGTCTGATTGGTATGTCATCGACACCCGAGACTTCGTGAATGTGGTTGCGCTTACGCCGCACAGCGAGCTGGTCCTGGTGCGGCAGTTTCGTCACGGGACCGGAACGTTTTCCTGGGAGATACCGGGGGGGATGGTGGACGAAGGGGAGGACCCTCTGCGTGCCGGGGTGCGTGAGCTGCGGGAGGAGACAGGCTTTGAGGGAACGGAAGCCGGAGTGTTCGCCAAATGCGATCCGAACCCCGCCATTATGAACAACCGGTGCCACTACGTCCTGGTCCGGGATGCGGTTCCGGTCGGCGGGTTGGAATGGGACGAGCACGAGGAGATGGAAATTCGCCTGATGCCCATGGAGGAAGTCTGGGCGGCGGCGGCCCGGGGGGAATTCACCCACTCGCTGACTCTGGCGGCTCTTTTTCGTTACTCTCTTCTTTGAGAGTCTCCGGGCTGATTTCCGGGGCGTCTTTCCAGAGTGCCTCGAGCCGAAAAAACTCCCTCATTTCCTCCGTGAAAATGTGGACCACGAAGTCGATCCCGTCGGTCACCACCCAGCCGCTCTCGAATTCCTCGCTGTGTCGGGAAATTTTGCCCGGCTTGTGGTGGAGCACCTTTTCGGCGGCCACGCAAAGTGCACGCAGGTGCGGACCCGAGGTGCCCGAGCAGATCACCAGGAAATCGGTCACTGAGGATTTTCCGCGCACATCGAGGATGCGCAGGTCCTTGGCCTGACGGTCCTCGAGTGCTTCCGCGCAGGCGCGGAGTTCTTCGACGGAGGGGACTGCGGCTCCGTCCCCGGTCATCGGCAAGCGTGTTCTGCACGAAATGTCATGACGTCAGGATTCCCCGTGGAAGGGCCGGAGTCAAGAGCGGGGCGGCTCCGGGAGTTCGATCAGGTGCTCCGTCGCGCGACACGATTCATTCCCGATTCATTCCCGGCTTGCCACCTGGCTTCGGTCGGGCCAAACCGTTTGCCCATGGATAAACAGGCGATTCTGGTAACCGGCGGTTGCGGCTTCATCGGGTCCAATTTCATCCGTTTTCTTCTCGGGGGTGATTTCGAGGGAACCGTGGTGAATCTCGACGCGCTGACCTATGCCGGGAATCCGGCCAATCTGGCCGACCTTGCGGACGATCCGCGCTACGCCTTTGTGGAGGGTGGGATCGGGGACGAGGCCGGTGTGGGTCGGCTGCTGGAAGGGCACGGAGTAACGGCGGTGGTCAACTTCGCGGCGGAGTCGCATGTGGACCGCTCCATCGATACGCCCGAGCCCTTCTTTGAGACCAACGTGACCGGAACCCTGCGGCTGCTTCAGGCCGTGCGGCACTACTGGAAGGCTCTGCCGACTGATCGGGCGGAGGCGTTCCGCTTCCTGCACGTCTCCACCGACGAGGTGTATGGCTCCCTTGCCCCCGAAGACCCGGCGTTCACGGAGGAGAATCCCCACCGCCCGAACAGCCCGTATTCCGCCTCCAAGGCGGCCAGCGACCATATCGTGCGGGCTTACCACCACACCTACGGTCTGCCGGTGGTCACCACCAACTGCTCGAACAACTACGGTCCCTACCAGTTTCCCGAAAAGCTGATCCCGCTGATGATCCTGAATGCCCTCGACGGCAAGCCCTTGCCAATCTACGGCGACGGGATGAACGTGCGGGACTGGCTTTTTGTGGAGGACCACTGTTCCGCGATTCTCGAAGTGCTGCGCCGCGGGCGGTTGGGGGAAACCTATAACATCGGGGGAAAGTGCGAGCGGCCCAATATCGCCATCGTGGACCGGATATGCGAGGTCCTCGACGACATCCGCCCGCGGGAGGACGGTGCCTCCTACGCAGCGCAGAAGACTTTCGTGACTGACCGTCCGGGACACGACCGGCGCTATGCGATCGACGCCGCCAAAATCGAAACCGAGTTGGGTTGGACCCCCGCCGAGACCTTTGAAACGGGAATCCGCAGAACCATCCAGTGGTACCTGGACCACCTCGACTGGTGCGAGGAGATCGAGAAAAAGCGTTACCAGCGCCAGCGGATTGGCACCGGAGGATGACCGCCGATCAATTCCCGGCCGAGGGATCGGGGAGGTTCAGGTTGAAGATTCTTTCCTGATCGAAGCCTTCCGGATAAAAGGTCTTTTGCTGCACGGCAAGGCGGCGATTCTCCACCAACCGCCGGTAGGGAGCCCCCGTCTGGAAAGCGGGGATATCGTGCCGGTAGGGACCCGGAAGATCGTTCGTGATGGCCTGCAGGTCGCGGGTCAGTTCCTCAAGGATGTCGGCGTAGGCGGGTTCATGGACCAGATTGCGCCGTTCACAGGGATCGGCCTCGCGGTCGTAGAGCTGGACCGGGTCGAAGTAGTGCGGCTTGTTCACGAAATTGTAATCGCAGAACGGTCCTTCGGTGTAGGCCTGCAGGGAAGGAGGGGCGGGGTCGATCCGACCTGCTTCCATCTTCTCAATGACGGACTCCGGATAGAAGAAGTGGATCAACCGGTAGCGCCCTTTGGTGATCGCGCGTCCCACTCCCATTTCCTGATAGGTGATGTGCCGGTGGGAATCGGTTTCGCCCTTGAGGAGGGAGAGGTAGCTGCGCCCGTCCAGGCAGTGGTCGGCAGGAATCGCCGCTCCGGCGGCTTCGCAGAGCGTCGGGAGGAAATCCACATGCGATACCTGGGCGTGGATGTCGCTTCCGGCGGGAACGTGGCCGGGCCAGCGCACCACCAGCGGGAGGTGGAAGCCGGGAAGATAGCAGGTGCCCTTTCCGTGGATGCCGTGATCGGCGGTGTAGATGAAGATCGTGTTGTCGAGAACCCCCATCTCCTCGAGCTTCGCGCGGAGTGCTCCCACCTGGTCGTCGATCTGAACGATTCCTGCGTTAATCCCGGCGATGGGGCCTTCGGTTTGCAAGCCGACCTCACGCAACCTTTCGAAGACCGTTGCGTCGTGCGGCAGACCCCGTGGCTGATCCTCCTTTTTTCCGCTGAAGGTGTAGCGGTGATCGGCTCCGAGCGAGGCGTTTGGATCGGGACCGTGGGGGAGGGTGTTGGCCAGATGCAGGTAGAAGGGGCACTTGTTCTCCTTTGTCT
>CAYVUQ010000096.1:2772-6736 GCA_964454915.1 uncultured Puniceicoccaceae bacterium | reverse complement strand
GCCGCGCGACGAGGTGGATGCCTTGATGGAGCTTCTGAAGCAGTTTTTGCGGCGTGAGACGAATTCGCTGATCAGGAACCGGGTGCAGCTGCGGGTGGTGGGGCGCAAGGAAGACCTTCCCGAGGATGTTTGTCGGGTCCTGGACGAAGTGATTGCGAGGACCGCGCGGTTCGATGACCATGTGTTGTCATTGGCACTCAACTACGGATCTCGCACGGAGGTGATCGACGCTACCTCGAGGATTGCCCGTGCGTATGCCGAGGGACTCATTGCGGAGCCTCCGGACAGTTGGGAGGAGTTTTCCCGCTATCTCTACACGGACGCGATGCCGGACCCTGACCTGATCATCCGCACCTCGGGCGAGTGGAGGGTGAGCAACTTTTTGTTGCTGCAGGGAGCTTACGCCGAACTGTATTTCTGCGACGTGCCCTGGCCGGAATTTTCCGTGACGCATTTCAACGAAGCACTGGATTCCTACGCGCGCCGGGAGCGCCGTTTCGGGAGGGTGTCCGCACCGGTGGCGGGTGTTTGAGCGCACCGGATCGTTTTTGCCCAGGACTTTCCGATGAGAAAACGTGTTCTTTCCACCATTGTTCTGTGGGTCGCCGTTGTCCTTATGGTGGCCTTGTTTGGAATTTACGGAGGACTTGTCCTCCTCGCGGTTCTTTCGGGGATGGCCCAGAGGGAGACTTACGGGCTTCTTCAGCGGACCGGAGGCGAACCCGGCGTGTGCGAGGGTTTGTCTGCGGGGACTCTTTTTCTCATCCTGATCGTGGTATTTGCCGAGTGTGGCCGGGGGGTGGTCTCCTATCTCGCGGCTCTGGGCCTGGTGCTTCCGGCTTTGGTCTTTTCCTTGATGGCTCGCACGCCGGTCCACCAGCTGGGGCGTCGCCTGTATCCGACCCTGACGGGGTTCCTTCTGGTGCCGGGGTGTCTGGGGTTCTTCGCAGTGTTGGCCACCTTGCCTCAGGTTCCGGAGGGACAGGCGTTGTTTCTTGCGGTGTGGGTGGTGGCAGTTGCCAAGTTTTCCGATGTGGGTGCCTTGCTCATCGGCAGCCGGATTGGAAAGCGACCGCTTTCACCGGGCTACAGTCCGCGCAAGACCGTCGAAGGCGCGGTAGGCGGCGTGTTCTGTTCGGTGGTAGTTGCGTGTCTGCTGCCGCTGTTGTTCCCGGCCCTGGCTCCGGAGGGTGCCGGTTGGCTGACCTATGCTCTGATCGGGCTGTTGCTCGGGGTGGTGGCCATCGGGTCGGACCTGCTTGGATCGGCACTCAAACGTAGTGCGCGTATCAAGGACAGTGGTTCGGGCATCCCCGGGATCGGCGGTGGACTGGACCTGGTTGACAGCCTGTTGCTGAGCGGGCCGGTGGGCTGCGCCTTGTTTGCGCTGGTGCTATGAGTCTCCCCCCTCAGGGATAGACCACGCCGTTGATCCTCACGCCCGCACCCCCGGTGAAGGGAGCGGTGCCGACATCGTTGAACGGAACCGGGGTGACGTCGGTGTAGAGATTGTCACCGCTGTTTGCGCCCTCGAGAATCAGGCCGCCGGATTGCATATCCATCCGCACCGCGGCGGCACCGGTGGTGCCGATGGTGTTACTGAAGATGAAGACCTCCTTGTCCCCCTGGGTGGCGATGTTGACTGCGTTCGCTCCGACCCGTTGAAGGTCGTTGCTCTGGACGAGGGCGTCCTGGCTTTCCGTGCTGAAGAGGGTCATGCGGATCGCGTCTTGCGCGGTGTCGGTGAAGGTGTTGCCGGTAAGAGCGATATCGGCGGTGGTGGAATCGCTCGTGTCCACTGAAACTGCCTGTTGCGAGACCGGGCCGATACGGTTGTTGAGGATACGCACGGTGGTGTCGTGGGAGTCGAGCGAACTCGACCGTATCCCCGGTGCGTTTCCGGTCGAGGCGATGAGATTCCCCCGTGCCTCGAATCGGCTGGAGGAATTGTCGCTGCCCGAGACCAGGATCGCTTCTTCGGTAGTGTCCTGAATGTTGTTGGAGGCTGCGGTGAGGGACAGCACTGAAGCTCCGCCCGCGTCAGCGGCGAAGCCGAATGTGTTGGAGTCGCGGACCACGTTCGACCGGGCGAGGATGGAGACGACGGCGTTGTCGAGTGCGATAATGTCGAGGGCGGCTGCGACCGTCTGCCGGAGGGTGTTGCCAGTGACCTCGGCACTTACCGCACTGTTGTTTGCACCGCGCAGGCGAATGCCGTAGGTGCCGGAGTTTTCTATGACGTTGTTTTCAACGGTGGCACCGAGGATGCCCGAGCCGGCTGCACGGAGGAGGGCACCGCCGCCCGAACTGTCGGAGGTGCCGTTACCGCTTACGGTGGCGGTTACGTTGGCGTCGCCCGCGGCGCGGACATGAATGCCCTGGTCGATGGCGGTGGTGATGGTGTTGTTGATGAGTTCAACCGTGGCGCGTCCGGCGGTGGCATTGACAAAGAGAGCGGTGCCGTCAGTATTTGAAATCTCATTACCGCTTGCGGTGAATATCTGTGGAGAGGTGGCCGTGCCCGCGAAATCGGCGGTCACGGCGTCGGTGGTGCTGTTGGTGACGGAGTTTCCCGAGAACGTCGTGTCCGAGACAGCACTTCCCCCGACCGACAGTGAAAAGGCGGATGCGTTGTCGTTGAGGACGTTGTTTTCGATGGACGACGTCTGGCTGGCGGAATCCCCGATGGTGAGGTCAAAGACAGGGCCTGGATCGTTGGTGAAGGCAGTCCCCGTGACGGAGAGGCGGTGGGTGGCATCGTCGGACAGAAGGGTGGAAACCCCTCCGGTGTCGAAGCTGCTGTTCGAGACGGTGACGCTCCCGTCGCTTTCGCCGAGTCCCCGGACGTGGACTGCCGAGGTCGCCAGACCCGAGGCTGAGCTGCGGGCGTAGGAGATGTCATAGCTCGATTGGTCGGCGGCTTCGACCCTGACCGCGTTTCCGAGCAGGTTTTCGAACCCTGAATCGGAAACCACGTAGGTGCCGCCCGCCTCATCGGCGAAATCGAAGTTCACGGCATCGCCTCCGGTTTTGAAGATTCCGTTTTGGGTGAAGGTTCCCGAGCCACGCGCGGTGCCGCGCTGGAAGACCTGGACGCCGTTGCCCCCGATGGTGTCGATGCGGTTGCGGGAGAACGTGGCCTCGGCCACGTTGACAAAGGTGGCTCCGGCGAGCGAGGCACCGGTGTGTCCGCCGGTGATCTCGTAGCCCTGAATGCTCGCGACGGGAATCTCGGGCGAAGCGGCGGACGCGGGGAGGGTTCCGAAGAGAAAGCCGCCGTCCACGACTGGTCCGGGGAGGGTCCCGCCGAAGACGAAGCCCCCTCGGGCCTGGATGGGAATCGAGTTGGAAGTGAAGCGGACGCTGTCGGTGACCGTTACGTTCTCCTTGTAGGGGCCGACTCCGCCCTGGGTCCACACTGTCCAGATGCGCCCGGTGGAGCCGAGGTTGGCCACGGCCAGATCGGCCCCGCCCTGGATGGAGTCGCGTGGGTTCTCCCAGGTGCCGCCCGAGCTGGTGCCGCCGCGTGCGGCGTCCACGAAGATCAGGTCGGATGCGATGACCTCGGTGCCGGTGGTCGAAGTGGTGTTGGCGGAGGAGGATTTGCGGACCTGTCGGCGCGATTCGTCTTCCAGGAAGGGAGTTTCGATGAGCACCGCGCGGTAGTTGCGCGGGATGCGTTCGACCAGCCTCCGGTGGAAATCACCCCATGGGTTGTAAACGCTGGTTTTCGGCCCCCGGTCCGTGTCGTGGAGCGGCTTGGAACTGGAGGGCGGGAGCGGGCCTCCGCCGATGTTTACATGCGCGCGGGCACCGAGATACCATTCGGAGCCAAGGAGTTCCTTGTCGTCGTACCAGGACGCATCGAGCATGAGGAAGGAGAACGGGCGGGCTTCGATACGGGCCTTGGGGCCTGCGATATCGTCTCCGTAGGGATTGTCGAAGGAGTAGTAGCCCCCGTACA
>CAYVUQ010000096.1:0-2762 GCA_964454915.1 uncultured Puniceicoccaceae bacterium | reverse complement strand
GATGGGGATGAAGGTGACCTCGGGCGGGAGGAGCAGGCCGGCTTCTCCGTCGAAGCCTTCCAGGGCGGTTTCGTACTTCTCGAAGAAGCGGGTGGTGGTGGTCCGTTGGAACAGCGTGGTGGTTGTAGTGGTAAAGGGCTGCACCACGGTATGGCCCGTAGGGTAAGGGGCACCGTAGGAGGTTTCGGAGGATGACGAAACGCTGGTGGACGTGCTGGTGGACGACGTCTCGGCGAGATGGTTTTTGTCCTTGTCGGGGAAGTAGGCGTTGAACCTCAAATCGAGATAGGGAGACATCCATTCCAGGCCGGCACCGAACTGGTTGTAGTCGAAATCGTTGGAGGAGCGGGTGAAATCGTAGAACAGGTTGCCCCCGATGATCCACGGAAAGTTGTTCCCCATGAAGGATCCCTCGCCCCGGAGGCTGCGGAAGCCGAATCCAAGCGAGCCGCTGTTGGTCTCCTCCTCGGTCCCGGTCAGACGCGGAGCCAGGAACAGGATGGTGCGGAACCCGTCCCCACCCGTCTGCCAGAAGGGGACCAGTGCGTCGATGTAGAGATCGGAGTTGTCGCCGAGGGTAGCACCCACGCCTACGGACGCCGGAGCTGCGCCGAACAGAACGGGATCGGTGGGGGGCACCGCGGGAGGGGGTGCGGTCGGTGTGGAGGCGTCCCTCCCGGCGATGCCTGCGGTGGATTCGGAGGGTGCCGCGCCGGTTTCGGTAATGATCAGCTCTTCGACCGGGAGGTCGGGAATCTCGAGGGTGAGGGGAAAGATGAGTTCCTCTTCTTTCCCCGGAACTGTTTCGCGTGGGCCCAAGTCGAAAGACGGAGGGGCGGGTGTTTCCGGTTGCGCGGCTTCTTTTTCGGGGCGGGGATTGCGATCCCCGGAGGTTCTCGCGGGTCCGGTTTCGACGATGGGAGTCGTTCCGGGGGTGGTTTGCGGCCTGAGGGATGACGGTGCCTGCGGGGGCGGATCGGAAGGTCGGTCCGACGCGGGACTTTCGGTTTCCCCGGCTTTGGGAGTATCGGGAGCTTGATCCTGGGTGTCCGGAGTCACACCGGGTTCGGGTTCCAGCGGAGGGGGTGTGGATTCCGACGGTATGTCGGGAAAGAGATCTTCGAAGGCCGGGGGCGGGTCGCTGACCGGAGTGGATACGGCGGACGAGGTTGCGGTCTTTCGGGAAGCTCCCGGGTTTACGGAGGAGGAGTCTGAGCCGTCGGATGCGGCTTCGGCTTCGGTCATCCGTTCGGGGAGAAAACGGTAGCCCGAGAGGGGGGTGGTGCGTTCTTCGGAGTCCGTGTCCGCCTGTCCGAAAAGTGCGGCCAGCGATCCGACGGCCAAAGCGGCTGTCGCGGCGAGGATGGGAAGGGCGAGTCTGCTCACGGCTGGTTGCTTCGTTTCATAGGGAATTTACTAGCGAAGATAGCTGCTGTTTCAATTCCTTTCCGGTTCCGTGGAGGAGCTTCCGGTAGCCTTCGAGAAACGTGGCAGGGCTGCCGGGACGCCAGGCATTCTCGATCTGTACCCGGATCAGGGGTAAAGGGTGGTCGCCGGATTTTGAGGCAGCGGTTCCGGTGAGTACGGCTTCGCCGCTGCCGTCGGAGAGAAGCAGGAAGTGATCGATTCTCAGGGAGAGCGAGAAATCGGAGGGATAGGGTGTGCTCTGAGATAGGAGCAGCGAAAGGTTTCGCTGGATTGAGTCCGGGAGTGGATTTGCCCAGAGCTAATCGGGGACAGGCGAGAGTTTCCCCGACAGGTCAGCGGTCCAGACGGTGGCTTGATCGAGGTATCCGGGGGTGTCGGTCACCCGGACCGGAGCCGGATAGAGCCGGGGCCCGGTCTCAGGGGGCAGATCGGCTTCGAGCCGGACAAAGACCGATGTGTCCCGCGCGGGCTGGAATGGAAGGCAGCCCGTGAGGAGGATCAGCGTCCCGATGGCGGTGGTACGGGTCATGGTTGTTCCTTTCCAAAGATGAGAGCGTTGGGATGGCGACGGATGAATTCGACGAGATTCTGGAATGATCGGGCGGCGCGTTTGAGTTCGGTCAAGGTCGATTCCAATTCTGAAACCGGCCCTTCCATATTTTCCGTGGCGGCGGCCAGGGACATCGTCATCCCCCGGACTGCTTCGGAAGCTTTCGACACATCTTCAAGAGAACGGGCCAGAGGCTCTCCGATCTTTCCGGTGCCGGTGCGGAGGTTCCCTGTCAGGGCTTTCATCTCGTCGAGTGTCGCGGAGAGGGACGCCAGGGAGCCACGGATGTCGGGTGACGAGGCCAGAAGTCGGACGGCGTCGAGGGTCTCGTTGAGATTGCGGGCGGTTTTTTGCGGTTCGATGTCGGTGAGGGTTTTGTCCAGGCTCACGATGAGCTTGTCGAGGTTGGCGCTGATACCCGCGAAATCGATCCTGCTGATATCCCCGATGATCTTCAGTGCTTCGTCGGTCACGTCCGAGAGCAGTGACGGGACGGAGGGAATCACCCTCAGGCCCTCTTCGATGGTCCAGGGATTCTCGTCGGTGGCATCCGGACGGAAGTTCAGGTCGATGTAGAGCTGCCCGGTGAGAATGCTTTCGGTATCGAGTTTTGCGGAAATTCCGTCGCGAATGGCTTCCTCGTATGCTTCTTCGCTCCGAAGGTCCCTGGTGACCCCCAGTTTGTTGCGCAGACGGCTCAGATCGATCTCGTAAATGACCGGGATCCCGTCTCCTGTCGCCTGTGGACCGAGGCTCAGCCGGATGGCGGTGACCTGTCCTACGG
>CAYVUQ010000095.1:4772-6789 GCA_964454915.1 uncultured Puniceicoccaceae bacterium | reverse complement strand
GGGTTGACCGGACGACGGGCGACTACATGGGGATGCTCTCCACGGTGATAAACGGTCTCGCCTTCATGGACGTGATCGAAAAGATGGGTATCCCGGTCCGGGTGCAGAGTGCTATTCCTGTCGAGAAGATCGCCGAGCCTTTCATCCTTCGCCGGGCCAAGCGTCACCTCGAAAAGGGGCGTATCGTCATTTTCGTGGCCGGGACCGGAAACCCCTACTTTTCAACCGATACCACCGCCGCGCTTCGGGCCAGCGAGATCGGGGCCGACATTATCCTCAAGGCCACCAATGTGGACGGCGTCTATGACAAAGATCCCAAGCAGCATCCGGACGCGAAGAGATACGACAAGGTCGATTTCATCGAGGCGCTGCGCAGGCGTCTGAAGGTGATGGACTCGACAGCGTTTTCGCTCTGTCTGGACAATCGGATGCCCATCCTGGTGTTCTCGATGCACGAGGAGGGGTCCATCAAACGCGCGGTGTGCGGCGAGCGGATCGGAACCGTGGTCAGCGCGGAATCGGCCTGACCGTCTGCCGGAGGTCGATATTTGGCAGGCCCGCAGGGATTCGAACCCCGAATGACTGGACCAAAACCAGTAGTGTTACCATTACACCACGGGCCTGCGAAAACACTGGTAAGATGCCACAGCGGTGATCGGCGTCAAGGCCGGAACGTTGCCGCGGTGGCGCGTTCATCGTAGAACAGTCGTCCGGGCGAAGAGCCGCAGTGAGGGCCCCGATTCCTTCTTGCCGAACCTGCGGGTCTCGTTCCATCCGGGCGTTTCGATTTCGACATTCCCGGGCATTTCAAAGAGCAGGCGGTCGTGCGGTTGATCTCCAAGATGCATTCCGGCGAGTTCGAAGACCCTTTGGATCCACTCCGATACGGATTCGTACGGCGGGTCCGCGAAAATGTAGTTGAACCGGCTTGCGGAAGGAAGTGCGGCCCGGCGCAGGTCGCGCACGATCACCCGGATGTCGGCCGAGTCTGCGTCCATAGCCTTCAGGACCGCTCCGCAGTTCCGTTTCAGGAGTGCCGCTGTCTGTCGGTGTTCCTCCACCCAGACCACCGAAGCCGCCCCCCGGCTGAGTGCCTCCAATCCGTAGGCTCCGGTTCCGGCAAACAGGTCCAGCACGTCGGCCCCCTCGGGCAGCGGGCCGAGGCTCGAGAAGACAGCCTCGCGCATCCGGTCAGTGGCGGGCCGGATACCCGACCCTTTCCGACCCGGTGCCTCCAGTCGCACTCCTGCGGCTCTGCCACCAGTGATTCTCATGGCTTTCGGTCGTCACACGAACAGATTACAAATGTGCACACGAGCGATGATTCGACCGTAGTTCAGGTCTTTCGAGGGGAGGGTTTTCTCGCCAATGGAAAGAGGGAGGTATTCGATGGAATACGGTATGCGCGCAGGGGGAAACTGTGTCAAGAATGCGCCCGTCCGGGGGGCCGGGGGGGCGTCGCTGCGCTCGAAAGGGAAATCCGGGAAGAGAGTCGGAAAGAGTTCGGTTCAGCTTCCAGGTTGCCCCTGCGCGTCGTTTCGGCTCATCTTTTGGCCATGAATCAGAACGACATCGAACGACGTATCCCGCATCGCCCCCCGTTTCTTTTCATTGATCGCATTGTGGAGAAGGGTGATACACGGATTGTGGCCGAGCGTGCGATCCGGGCAGAGGAGCCGCATTTCGCGGGCCACTATCCCGGGAATCCTATCATGCCGGGAGTGCTGATCTGCGAGGCCGCTTTCCAGGCAGCTGCCGTTCTCCTCGTTGATCGTATCGAAGGCCTGGGTGGCTCGGCGGAGGGTCGCACTCCCGTTCTTTCGCGGATTTCCGACGCCAAATTCAAGTCCATGGTCAAGCCCGGCGACGTGATCCGCATCGTGGTCACGCATCGGGAGACCCTGGCCCGCTTCGAATTCCTCGATGCAGTGATTGAAAAGGAAGATCGAAAAGTCGCAGTGCTGTCGTTCGCTCTCGCTCTGATCGAAGAGAACTGAAATTTCCCCTTTACTTTTTT
>CAYVUQ010000095.1:2824-4762 GCA_964454915.1 uncultured Puniceicoccaceae bacterium | reverse complement strand
AAATCGTGTCCACAGAGCGCAGGCAGCAGACGGTTTCGCCTTTGCAGGGAGAGATCATCGATTTCATGGTGCGTTTGTTCCGACTGATGGGGCTGCCGAAGACGATCGGGTCGATCTACGGCTACATTTACGCCAGTCCTGTCCCGGTGACAATGGACAACCTGACGCAGGCCCTGGGTATCAGCCTGGGCTCGGCCAGTCAGGGGCTGCGCACACTCAAGGTGTTCCGGGCTATCCGCCCCGTTTACGCGCAGGGCGAGCGGCGGGAGCACTTTGAGGCGGAAACGGATTTCCGCCTTTTCGTGGGGGCTTTCCTGAAGGGAGAGCTGGAGCAGTACATCGAGAACACGGAGCGCCGGACGGACCGGATGCGGGACCATCTGGGGGAGGTCCCCGAGGGGGAGGACCTGGAGTTCTTCGCTGATCGGGTTGCGCGGTTGACCTCCATGAACGAACGGGCCAAACGGATTCTTCCGTTGCTGAGCGGAGTCTTTGCCTCCGACGAAACAGACTAACCCGCCGCCCTCCGGGGCGGTGTCCGACTGGATTCACGCGCCGGGGCGGGTGATCGTCCAGGGGCGGCAGCATGGCGCCAATTCTCCAGCCTGACTGGACTGAACCGCAATGAAAGACCTCGAACGACTCAAAACCCGCTCCTTCACCGACGAAGGACGTTTTTACTCTGCCGACACCTATCTGAGCCGTCCGCTGGACCTTGTGCGCGGTATGTTCTCGGACCTGTGGGCGTCGCGCGAGCTGGCGGTCCGCCTGACCATCCGCGATTTCAAGGCGCAGTTCCGGGCGTCCTTCGCAGGATACCTCTGGGCCTTTATCCCGCCACTGGTGGCCTCGGCCACCTTCTTCTTTTTGCGGGCGGGGAACGTTGTGAATTTCGGCGACACCAACGTGCGCTACAGTGTTTTTGTCATCACCGGCACGATCCTCTGGCAGGTGTTCACCGAGTCGTTGAACAGCCCCATCAAGATCGTGGACGGCAGCCGCCGGATGCTGACCAAGGTCAGTTTTCCGCGCGAGGCACTCCTTATGACCGGATTCCTGCTCTCCATGATCAACATGGGGATACGGATGATCGTTCTGTTGCCTTTCCTGTTGTGGTTGCATCCGCCCTTTTACTGGAGTGTGCTGTTGTTCCCCTTCGCGGCGGTCGCTCTCGTGTTGCTGGGATACACGACAGGACTTTTTCTCACACCGTTGGGGCTGCTCTACCACGACATCCAGCGTGGGCTGGCGTTGATCACGACGTTCTGGATGTTCATCACGCCGGTGGTGATCCCTCTCGGGGGGCAGGGCTGGGCGCGGCAGGTCTTTCTCCTGAATCCGGTGACGCCGCTGCTGCAGACGGCCCGTGACTGGCTGACCGGGGTACCTGCTCAATTGGCACCGGAGGCGGTTCTGGTGACGGCGGGTGTGCTGCTGCTCCTGCCGGTGGCCTGGCTGCTGTTTCGGATATTCATCCCCCACATCATTGAAAGGATGGGAATGTGAACATGCACGAGGAGATGGATGACGACGTGGTGGTCCGGGTGGACCGCCTGGGAAAAATCTTCTGCAGGGACCTGCGGACTTCTCTTTGGTTCGGCATCCGCGATTCGCTCGGTGAACTCGTTCCCGCGCTCGGGGCGCGGTCCGTCAGGGGCGGCGAGGTCCGTTTGCGCCGGGGCGAGTTCTGGGCCAATCGGGATGTTTCCTTTGTCCTGCGCCGGGGGGAGTCGCTCGGCCTGGTCGGCCACAACGGCGCGGGGAAGACGACCCTGTTGAAGATGATCAACGGGCTGATCAAACCGAACTACGGCACAGTCGCCATCCGCGGGCGTGTGGGCGCGCTGATCGCCCTCGGCGCGGGGTTCAACCCGATCCTCACCGGGCGGGAAAACATTTTCGTGTACGGTGCTGTGCTCGGGCTGCGCAGGCGCGAGA
>CAYVUQ010000095.1:0-2814 GCA_964454915.1 uncultured Puniceicoccaceae bacterium | reverse complement strand
ACGGCGATAATCCATCGTTGATTTCGCCGATCTTCCGCACGCGATCGATTCGCCGGTCCAGAACTACTCCTCAGGCATGGCCATCCGCCTCGGCTTCGCCGTTGCTGCCTTTCTCGATCCGAGCGTGTTGCTTCTCGACGAAATCCTTTCCGTGGGGGACGCGGATTTCCGCGAACGTTGCTTCGACCGCATCGAGACGATCCGCCACCGGGGAACGGCCCTCATCCTCGTCTCCCACAACGATGCGAACATCGCCCGCTTCTGCGACCGGGCACTCTACCTCGACCAGGGCCTCGTGAAAAACATAGGGCAAACCGACGAAATCCTCCGGCAATACCGCCAGGATGGTGCCCGGAGAAACGCGGCGGCCGGGATCGTCTCGGAAGGCGTGGGGAGCGATTTCTCCTCCGCGGACGTGCGGGTGACCGACGCCTATCTCGCCGACGGCAACGGCGACCGTGCGGTGGTGGTCGATGCCGGGCAGGCGGTTTCGGTGCGGATTGCCTACCGGATCGATTGCCCGGAGGAGGTGGAGCCTGTCTTCGCCGTCGAAATCCGCGACGTCCATGGAATGGTCTTCAACGTCGATAACGAGATGTCGGGTGTTTCCTTCGGCGTTCGGCGGGGAGCGGGCGAGGTCGAACTCGCTCTCGACGGTCTGCACCTGTCCAACCGCGATGTCGATATCTCCGTGGCCCTGCACGACCGGGGCAAGAGGCGGATGTTTCAATACTTCAAGATCGGTCGTGTGCGTGTGCGCAATTCTTCTCCCACCGGCGGCCGCGACTACATTCCCCACCGATGGAAGGCACTGACAGCACCCTGATCGTAACGGGGTTCCCCAAGAGCGGTTGCACCTGGCTGACCCGTTTGGCCGCCGAGACCGTCGGGTGCCCGGTGGAGGGCTACTTTCAGGCGGGGGAGGGCCACTGGGAGATTGCCCGCGAGGGTGCCGGGCGTCGCTCCCGTTTCCGCTGTTTCAAGTCCCACGAACCGCCGTCGGTCCTCCGCGAAAAGACCTCGGGTGTCGCGCGCCTTCTCTATGTCTGTCGCGATCCACGGGACGTGCTCGCATCATCCCTGGGATTTTTTGATCCCGCGAGCACGCGCGCCGGACGCAATGAGCAACTGCTCCAGCCACTTCCGCGCCTTTTCGGGATCAAACGGTTCTCGTCAGCCCGCTGGCGGCGACTTCTTTTTCGGGCGGTGGTCACCGGGTCCGAAGACGGTGTGTTCGCCATGCCGTTGTCCTGGTCGGCCCATGCGGACGACGCTCTCGAATGCGGGGTTCCGTTGGTCCGTTACGAGGATTTGCTGGACCGGCCTGAAGCGGAAATGGCGCGGCTGATGGACCGGTTGCGAATCGAGGTCTCATCCGTGCGGATTGCTGCGGCGGTCGAGAACCAATCGTTCGAACGACGGCGGAAAGAGTTTCTGGAGAAAGGCGACGCCGAGCGGGCCCGTTTCCTCCGCAAGGGTCGGGCGGGTTCCTGGCGGAGCGATTTGCCCGCCCGCACCGCCCGCCGGGTCGAACGCCGCCTTGGCGGCACCATGCGTCGGTTGGGATACCTTTGAACATGGCCGGGTTCATTCTTCGGGATCAACAATGCGAAACCCTTCGTGAGGCGGCGGGAGTGCTGATGGAGCGCATGCTTCCGGCGGACAGGTTTGCGGTTCCGCTCGGGGCGCGGCCAGTGCGGTTGGAGGAGGAGAGTTCGCGGCGGATAGCAGGCATGGGGAATCGTTCGGATGTGACTCCGCTGGCCGTGTATCCGGTTCCCTTGTCGCTTGACGGGCGGGTTGCGCCGGCGTTTGAGGCCCGGCAGGTCATGGGGTTTCCGGTCGCTCGGGTGGCGGTTCTGGCGGAGGGCCGGATTCTTCCTCGTAGTGGGATGGTCATGACACACGAGGGGCGATGGATGCCGGAGGTTTGCCGACCCTCGGGGGAAGGACCGCGAGAGTGGGGCGGCTCGCTCCGTCCCCAGCGTTGCCGACGGATCGCTGGCGTGGCGGCCGCCCTGACGGCGATGGCCGGAAATCCTTCCTTCTACCACTTCTTTATCGAGGCCCTCCCCCGCATTCTTCTCTACCGTAGTGCCGGAGTTTGGGACGATGTCCGCACGGTGGTGGTCCAGACCACCCGTCCCCACTTCGTCCGCGAGGCCCTGGAGATTCTCGCGCCGGGTCGCAGGATCGTTTCCCTCGAAGACGGCGGGGTGTGCGCCGAGAGTTTGTGCGCATCGACATTCCCGGGGCCTTCGGGATTTCCCGCACCTGCGGCGGTCAGCTTTTTGCGGGAGAACCTGCTTCAGGGCGGCTCGCCACCCGCGCCCCGGCGGCGTCTTTACGTGTCGCGGGGCGAAGGCAAGGGCCGGGGAGTAGTCGGAGAGGCGGACCTTGTCCGGCGTTTGGAAATGGTCGGTTTCGAAGCAGTGGACCCTTCGGAACTGTCTTTGGCCGACCAGGTCCGTATGTTTGCGGAGGCGCGCTGGATCGTCGGTCCCCATGGCGGTGCTTTGACCACCTGCTGGGCGTGTTCGGCGGATGCCGGTTTGGTGGAGATGTTCCCGCCGGGTTACGTGAACCCCTGCCTCTACCGCATCGTCCACGACCGGGGTATGGCCTACCGTTACCGCCTCGGCGATGGAGACCTGCCGTCCCGGGCGGGGATCGACGCGGCGCGTCGGTTCGATCCGATAAGGCTCGATGCGGGACGTTTCGCGGCATCCCTCGCGGCATGGATCGAAGAGGAGGAGAGGCATTGAAGGACGGTTTCGCAATGAAAACGGTCGTCATCGTTGACTGGAGCCGGGG
>CAYVUQ010000094.1:4637-6797 GCA_964454915.1 uncultured Puniceicoccaceae bacterium | reverse complement strand
GTGATCGAAGATGGGGCGGTCAGCATCACACGGAATCGCAGGCGCGAGGCAGTCGTACTTTCTGCCGATCTCTATGACCGGATCATTGCCGAGCTGGTTGCCCGCGATCCGTTGGAAGTTCTGCGCAAGGACTACGATGCCCGATTTGCGGCCTTCCAAAACGAAAAAGCGCAGGAAGCCTATCAGGACGCCTTCGACGCCTCACCGGAGGAACTTGGGCAGGCTGCGGTCGCTCAGGCGGGCAAGTGAATGGCCGAGCCTGTCATCTACGTTCTTGCGGGGGTCAATGGCTCGGGCAAGAGCAGCCTGGGCGGCGCGGCGATTCGGCAGCGGGGCCTCGAATACTACAATCCCGACAGTGCCGCCCGAAAGCTGCGTGACTTGCATCCCAACATGACACAGGTCATCGCCAATGGGCACGCATGGGCGTTGGGGAAAGAGATGCTGGAGAAAGCGATCACCAGGAAGGAGACCTACGCCTTCGAGACGACGCTCGGAGGCAACACGATCACCCGGCTGTTGATGAAGGCTGCCCAGGCGGGGTCGAAGCTGAAAATCTGGTATGTGGGACTCGAATCAGTCGAACTGAACATCGCACGCGTGAAGGCGCGTGTCGGGCACGGTGGCCACCACATCCCCGAGGCTGATATCCGCAAGCGTTGGGACAGCAGCCGTCGCAATCTGCTGAAGCTTCTCCCGCATTTGGAGAGCCTGCGCCTTTACGACAACTCTGCGGAAGCCGATCCGTGCAAGGGGAGTGCTCCGAGGCCCGAGTTGTTGCTCCATGTGGATGCAGGAAAGATTGTCGGGCTTGCTTCACGAGAGGCTCCCGAGTGGGCCAGGCCGATCATTGCGGGAGCCCTGAACACGTGCGGGAGCTCTTGCTGAAAAAGGTTTTCAGGGAATCCTCAGATCGTCATCGCGGCGTAGCCGCCGTCCACGAGAATCTCCGTTCCGGTCATGAAGGCACCGGCTGCCGAGGCCAGCAGAAGGGTGGCTCCGGTTAGTTCGTGGGCCTCTCCGAAGCGGTTCATGGGGGTGTGTCCCATGATCTGCGCGATCCGTTCCTCGGAGAGGATTTTCCGGTTCTGCTCTGCCGGGAAAAAGCCGGGGACGATGGTGTTGACCCGGATACCGGCGGTCGCCCACTCGCGGGCAAGGTTTTTCGACAAATTATGGACAGCCGCTTTGGTGGCCGAGTAGGTGAAGACCCGGGAAAGCGGGATAACGCCGGACATTGATCCCACGTTGATGATGGAGGCAGGCGAAGCGGCTTCGAGCATCTTCTTCCCGAAGACCTGGCAGGCCCGGAACACGGCCTTGAAGTTGATTTCGAGGATACTCTCCATCTCCTCTTCCTCAATCTCGAGGAAGGGGGTGGGTGAGTTCACGCCGGCACCGTTGACGAGAACATCGACACGACCGTGGGAGGTGAAGACGGTTTCGGCGAGGCTTTCCAGAGAAGCTCGTGCCGACACATCGCAGGCCTGAAATTCCGCGGTTCCTCCCTTTTCCTCGATGCTCCTGATCCGGTCCGCCGCCTTCTCGGCACTGCGCCCGACCAGGACGATTGAGGCCCCGGCCGAAGCCAGTCCCTCGGCCATGGCACCGCAGAGTTCGCCGGTGCCGCCAATGACCACGGCGGTCTTGCCGGAGAGGTCGAAGGGGGTTCCGGCGTAGGGATTGTCGGCTTGCGCTCCCATCGATCAGGCCTCGATCTGGGGACGGGACGGATCGGGCCAGTCCACATGGAAAAACTTGCCGCGCGGCTGGTCCACCCGCTCGTAGGTGTGGGCACCGAAGAAATCGCGCTGCGCCTGGAGGAGATTCTGGGGAAGACGTTCGGCGCGGTAGCCGTCGTAATAGGACAGTGCTGAGGAGAAGGTGGGTGCCGGGACACCGTGGGTGGCCGCAAGGGCTACAACTTTGCGCCAGTTGGCCTGGCCGCTGCCCACCGCGTCCTTGAAATACGGATCGAGAAGAAGATTGGCGAGGGATGCGTCGCGGTCATAGGCCTCCGTAATCTTCTGCAGGAAGCGGGCGCGGATGATGCAGCCGCCCCGCCAGATTTGGGCGATCTTGCCGAAGTCGAGGGTCCAGTCGTACTCCTCCTGCGCGTGGCGCATAAGCTGGAAGCCCTGGGCGTAGGAGGAGTACGAC
>CAYVUQ010000094.1:0-4627 GCA_964454915.1 uncultured Puniceicoccaceae bacterium | reverse complement strand
GGGCGTAAGAGCAGATTTTCGAGCAATAGAGTGCGTCGCGGATCGCGGGGATGAGATCTTCGCGCGGTGGCACGTCGCAGACGCCTGGTCCGGGCAGGACGGGAGCGGCCGCTACGCGTTCCTCCTTGATCGCACTGAGGCAGCGGGCAAAAACCGCCTCGGCGATGGTGGGGGCGGGGGTGCCCATGTCGAGCGCGTTGATACTGGTCCACTTCCCGGTTCCCTTCTGCCCGGCTGCGTCAAGAACCGCGTCCACAAAAGAACCGTCTCCCGCCGGGTCTGTCTGGGCGAGCACGTCCGCTGTGATTTCGACCAGAAACGAATCGAGGTCACCCTGGTTCCACTCGGCGAAGACTTCGCCGATCTCTTCGGCCTTCATGCCGAGGAGGTTCCGCATCAGATCATACGCTTCGCAGATCATCTGCATATCGCCGTATTCGATGCCATTGTGCACCATTTTCACGTAGTGGCCCGCGCCGTTGGGCCCGATGTAGGTCGTGCACGGTACTCCGCCCTCGACGGGTTTTCCGGGAGCGGCACCCGGGATGGGCTTGCCGGTTTCCGGGTCAACCTTTGCAGCGATGGCTTCCCACACGGGCTGCAGCTCGCGGTAGGCACTCTCCTTGCCGCCGGGCATGAGGGACGGGCCGAACCGTGCTCCCTCCTCTCCGCCGGAAACCCCGCTGCCGATGAAACGGAGACCCTTGGCGGTCAGGTCCTTTTCGCGGCGGATGGTGTCGGTCCATTTGGCGTTGCCCCCGTCGATGATGATGTCGTCGTTGTCGAGCAACGGCGTCAGCTCGTCGATGACCGCGTCGGTTCCGGCACCGGCCTTGACCAGGATGATGATCTTGCGCGGTCGGCGGATCGAGGACACGAAGTCCTTCAGGTCGGCCTTTCCGACCAAACCTCCAGGAGTGTCCTTGTGCTTGGCCACAAAGGCCTCCATCTTCGAGGTGGTGCGGTTGTACACCGATATGCGGTGGCCGTGGTCGGCGATGTTGAGAGCCAGGTTCTGGCCCATGACCGCAAGGCCCACAAGGCCGATTTCGGAGAGTTGTTCTTCTGACATGGTAAGGAGGGTGTCGTTACTGGTTAAGTTCTTCGGGCAATCAGCGTACCACACGAGCACCGCCGCCGCCCATGATTTTCTCGACTTCCTTGAGGGTGGCCATGGAGGTGTCGCCGGGGGTGGTCATGGCGAGGGCACCGTGGGCGGCACCGTAGTCCACGGCCCTGGCGGCGTCGCCGCCGGAGAGGAAGCCGTAGATCAGCCCGGAGGCAAAGCTGTCGCCGCCGCCGACGCGGTCCAGAATTTCCAGGTCGGGGTAAGCGCGGGAGCGGTGAAATGTGCCGTTGGCCCAGACGATCGCACTCCAGTCGTTGACGGTGGCGGTTTTTACACCGCGCAGGGTCGTGGCCGTCACCTTGAAATTGGGAAACTCTTTCACCGCAGCTTCGATCATCTTCTCGAAGGCGGATACATCGATATTGGAGAGATTCTCGTCCACTCCCTCGACTTCGAAGCCGAGGCAGGCAGTGAAGTCCT
Organism: uncultured Puniceicoccaceae bacterium; assembly: GCA_964454915.1. GTDB lineage: Bacteria > Verrucomicrobiota > Verrucomicrobiia > Opitutales > Puniceicoccaceae > Puniceicoccus. Next base: position 3,078 of record CAYVUQ010000094.1, on the reverse strand, counting down.
CTTCGTTGCCAATCATCACATCCACGTATCTGGCGATCTCGCGGTTGACTTCGCGCGCCTTTTCCAGGCCACCGATGGACTTCCAGAGAGAGGGCCGGTAGTTGAGATCGTAGGACACAATGGTGCCGTTTTCCTTGGCGGTCTTGACGGCCTCCAGAACCACCTCGGCGGTCGAATCGGAGAGAGCGGCGTAGATGCCGCCAGTGTGGAACCAGCGTGCACCCGCCTGCTGGAAAAGTCTGTTCCAGTCAATGTCGCCAGCCTTTATCTGAGATGCCGCAGTGTGGCCCCGGTCCGGGACGCCCACAGCTCCGCGGATGCCGAAGCCGCGCTCGGTGAAGTTGAGACCGTTGCGGACCGTTCGACCGATGCCGTCGTAGTCCTTCCACTGAATCCACTGAGTGTCCACCCCGCCCTGAAGGATGAAGTCCTCGACCAGACGTCCCACCTCGTTGTCCGCGAAGGCAGTGACCACGGCGGTTCTGAGGCCGAAACACCGGCGCAATCCGCGGGTCACGTTATACTCGCCCCCACCTTCCCAGGCTTGAAAGGAGCGGGCGGTGCGTACGCGCCCCTCGCCGGGGTCGAGACGAAGCATGATCTCGCCGAGGGAGACGCAGTCGTAGCGGCATTCGTTGGGCGGGCGGATTTCGAGGTCACTCATGGTTATTCAGAGGTTCAGGATGGCCATAGGGGAAAGTCGGAAGGATTCCAAGGTTCTTCCCCGCACTCGCAGGCGATTTCGCCGAAAGCTTCGATTTCCGCTGGACTGAAGAGCAATCCTCCGGCTTTTTCCGACTCCTTGCGAGCCTCGGCTTCGATCTGGCCGGGAAGCAGGCAGTTTTCGTTCCCGTGCCCCAAAATGTCCGCCAGAACGGTGCGGATGTTTTCCGCCTGGCTGAGACCGTTGGCGAAGGCACCCGAGGAGAGCGCGTCGGGGTGGATGGCCTGGAAGAAGAAGCAGGGACTGTGTTTGTCCCCCGGTTCGTTCCAACGGGAGCGGATGGTCGGCAGGGAGCCGCCAATGAATGCGGCTACGATCTCGTTGATGAGGGAGAGGCCGTAGCCCTTGTGGGCACCGAATGGAAGGAGCGCTTTCACACGTGCGGGGTCGGTGGTCGGGTTGCCTTCGGCGTCCACAGCGGCATTGGGCATGAGCGGCTTGCCCTCGCGAGCGAGCTGCTGGACCCGCCCCATGGCCACAACGCTCGTCGCCCAATCTACGCAGACAGGGAAGCCCACTGCTTCCACGGTTGGAAAGGCCCAGGAATGAGGGTTCGTGCCGAGGGTCGGAGTCTTGCCGCCAAAGGGCACGACCTCCGCCAGGGCAGCGGTGCAGTTGGTGTAGGCGAGGTAGCCGCGTCGGGCGGCTTCCATCACGTAGCCGCCGCCCCACAGGTAGTGAAAGGCCCGGTCCACCGAGACGATTCCCACCCCGAAGCGGTCCGCCAGTTCGACGGCCCGGTCCATGGCCGCAAAGCCGACGGCTTGTCCGAGTTTGAGGTTGGCATTCCACGCCTCGGACGCCTCAAAGCGAGACGGGTACACCTCGATCTCCGCACCGGGTACGCATCCACCGGCGGCACTGCCGAAAAGGTGGTCGAGATGGAGTGCCTTGATCGCGTTGTGCGTGCGGATCCCGTGCAGAGAGGCCAGTTCCGAAAAACGGGCAGCGGCTGCGGCTTCTTCGGCGTCGAAGCCCCGGTTCTGAAAGGCGGTGGCGACCAGGCGGTGGTGTGTTTCCGCCGGGACGATGTGATAACGATCCTGGTTGTTCATGAGAAGGGCACCATTGGTTCAACTCTCGGGTGCCTCGGCGACCCAGGGGAACAGGCGGACCAGGCGTTCAGCGTCGCCAGAGGCGATCACCGGAACGTCGTTGACCTGGGCTTGGGGTTTGCGCCCGGCGAGCGCGAGAATGAGGTTCTCCACGGATTTCGTGCCCTGCCGAACCACCGATTCGTAGGTCCGCGAGCCGATGTGTGGCGTGATCACGCATCTGGGCGCACTGAGCAGGGGATGGTCAGGCGGCGGAGGTTCCTCGTCGAGGACATCCGCCCCGTAACCTCCGAGAGTGCCCTTGTTCAGGGACTCCGCCACGGCTGCGGTGTCCACCAATTCGCCGCGGGCGCAGTTGATCAGCAGAGCACCCGGTTTCATGCGCGCCAGCATGGCGGCATCGACCAGGTTCCGGGTGTCGTCCGAAAGAAAGAGGTGAAGGGATACGATGTCTGCCTTTTCGAATACCTCGGCGGGTGATTCGAGACGGGCGACCTCGTGGGATTCCGCGAAATCCCCATCCCAATACGGATCGTAGCCGACCACCGGCATTCCGAATGCCCGGGCGCGAACGGCGACCTCACGCCCGATACGCCCCAGCCCGAGGATCCCAATGGCCTTGCCAAGAAGTTCGTGGCCGGTTTCGCGTTTCCACTGTCCTGCGCGAACCGCTGTCGCGGATTCGGGTAAATTTTTGCTCAACGAGAGCATCAGCCCAAAAGCGTGCTCGGCCACCGTGGTGTGGTTGACGCCGGGCGTAAAGAGAACGGGGATTCCCTTTTCCGTGGCGTGGGCAACGGCGATTTTGTCCACCCCGATTCCGTACTTGGAGATGACCCCCAGCCGGGGGAGAGCCTTGTCGATAACAGCGGGGGTGATCGCATCGTCCCCGCACAGGAAGGCGTCGAAATCACCCGCCAGTTCGAGCATGGTTTTCTCCGATAGCGGACCACGCTCGCGGTGAACCTCGAAGCCGACTGCCTCAAGAAGATCCCGGTGCGCACCGGGAGTGTCCTGGAATGAAGTTGTAGTTAGTAGAATGCGGAGCATGGGAGAAGCGATTCAAGAGCGAAAACAGTGTTGCGGTCAAGGTTTCGTAGAAGGGGAATCCACCCCCAACCCAAGAATCAATATCAAAAGGAAACGACGAACCCTCTGACAATTATTCTCACGATCGTGAGAATAATTGTCGTGTTATGTAAAAGTCATGTTTATTGTGATTGGTGTGGAAACCTTCTTCGAGGTTGGGACGGATCGGCACACTCTCCGAAAACCAGGAGGTTCCTCGAAGCTGAAGAT
>CAYVUQ010000093.1:3929-6896 GCA_964454915.1 uncultured Puniceicoccaceae bacterium | reverse complement strand
GGACAGTTCCCGGGAACGTTCCCGGGCCGCCAGAAGAGCCTCGGAGAGGAGGTCGCCGAAACGCCCCTCCAGAACCCGGAGGGCGGCCTCGGTAGTTCCTCCGGGCGAGGTCACCTCGCCGACCAGATCGGCGGGCGAGGCATCGGAGCGGGACTCCAGAAGAGCAGCCGCCCCGACAACGGTCTTTCGGGCCAACAGGGCAGCTGTGTCTGCGGGAAGGCCCAGCCGGGTGCCGGACTTCTCCAGAAGGCGGACAAATTCGAACAGATAGGCCGGTCCGCTACCGCTCAGAGCGGTCACGGCGTCCAGATGCTCTTCGGAGACCTCCACATGGTCGCCCATCGCGCCAAGGAGGGTCTCGACTGCCGCCCTGTCGGCAGTATCCAGGGGGCGGTCGGCGGCGAAGGCGGAAACACCCATGCCGATCCGGGCAGGCGTGTTCGGCATCACGCGCACAACCGCCCGGGCGGAGGGAAAAACGGTTCGCAGGCGCTCCAGAGGGATACCGGCCAGGATCGAGACCACCACCTTTTCGGATGCGCCCGTGCCCAGTTCAGCGGGCAGGACGGAAAGCTGCTGCGGTTTGCAGGCGAGCAGAACCAACTCCGCCCCGGGCAAGAGCGCGGACACGTCGCGGTCGAAGCGAATGCCGGTGGCCGCCGCAAGGGCCGGGCCGCTGGGATCGTCTCCGCATGTGCACGAAAGGGACCCGGGCTCGGAGGCCCCCCGCCCCAACAAACCGCGGACAATGGCGGACGCCATCCGCCCGGCCCCGATGAAAACGGTCGGAGGAAGTTTTCCAGCCGCTGGACTCACTCGGCCTCCAAGGGAATTTTCAGGACGGCGCAGGTGCCTCCGCCGGATTCGTTTGGTCCGATGGACACGGTTCCGTTGATGTTCGATACCGCGTGTTTGATGATTGTCAGCCCAAAGCCGCGGCCCACCGAATTCTTGGTAGAAACGAAGGGATCGAACAGAGTCTCGCGAACCGAAGGAGCGATTCCCGTTCCGTGGTCACAGACCCTTATCTCCAAGTTCTTCCCGTCCATCTCTTCCGCTTCGACAAGGTCGATGGTAACCAGCACCTTCCGTTCTTCGGCCGGGGTGTCGGGGGGATAGCTTTCTATGCCGTTGCGGATGAGGTGTTCAAGGCTGCTCTCGATGGTCTCCAGGGAAATCTTCGCCTGAAAACCCTCAGGCAAACGACTCTCCACCTCAACCGTCCGATGATCGGACTCGGTTCGGCGGGTGCAGCGCTTGATCACGTTGAGCGCACACTCCCGGGGGTCGGCCTTGATGCGGGAAACCGGTTCTTCGCTGACCATCGAACTCAGGCGGCGGACCAGGTCCACCATCCGTTTGACGGCCTTCTCCATCGCCTCGATTCCGGTCTCGAGCTTGTCCGGCTGGTTCATCCTCAGTTTAAGGAGGTCGAGATACCCGACGACCACCCCCAGAAGATTGTTCAGATTGTGGGCGATGCCTTGGGTCATGCTCCCGATTGCTGCCGTTCGGCGGGCCTCCCCCAGGCGCTGCTGCAGCTCGATATTCTCTTCGTGGATCGTTTCCAGGCGAAGGTGGGTGCGGACCCGGGCGAGGGTCTCCTCCATGTCGATCGGCTTGGTGATGTAGTCGATGGCCCCGCTGTCCAACCCGGAAACCTTGTCGCCTCGATCAATCTTGGCAGAGACGAAGATGATCGGGATGGTCGCACTGGCCGGGCTCGCCTTGAGTCGGCGGCAGGTCTCAATGCCGTCCATGTCCGGCATCATAATGTCCAGAAGGATCAGATCCGGCTTCTCATTTTCGACCTCCTCCAGGCAGGCGAAACCGTCCGTAGCCATTCTCACGACGTAACCCTCCTTTTCGAGTTTTCGCTGGAGAACCTTCACGTTCACCGGCTCGTCATCGACGATCAGGATGCTGTTTTTCGGTTTCATGTGCGTTGAAATGCGGGACCACGGACGACACGGGTCCGCGCGAGAATGTCGTGGAGAGCGAGTTTGCGTGGATGCGCCAGGGCTGTAAGGAAGAGGAGGGTAAGAAACGGGAACAGAACTTGCAAGCAAATGGTCTTGACCGTTCCGCGCACGAGATGTGCGCGCAGTGGCGCGGGAACCGACGCAACGCGGTCTTCGATCCGCAGGTTGAAAATCCTCATCCCGAGCGTTCCCCCGCCCAGCAGAACGGGCGCAAAGGTGAAGTAGGCAAAGACCGATACAAAGGTGATCAGATTGGAGGTGCGGATCGCCTCCTGCAGGTTTTCGCTGGGGGTGACCGTCTCGCCATCCTCTGCCGCGCGCTCCATCTGACGGATCATCTCGTCAATGGCTCCCGGATAGTACTGCGGCAGGACAAACTGGAAGAGAAGCAGAGCGAAGACCGCGATGATCAGGATCAGGTCCAGACACACCGCCCCGAATCGCGCGGGGAGTCCTGCCGACGGGGAATCCGGCGGCCCCGCTTCGGTTCCGTCGGACTCATCCACGACTTCCGCATCGACCCATTCGCTGTTCGAACGGTCGTCTCTCATTGGCGGGCGAGGCGGTAGGCCTTCAGGGTGTTTTGCATCAGCATGGCCACCGTCATGGGTCCGACCCCTCCTGGAACCGGGGTGATCCGGGAGACGACTTCCCGCGCCTCGTCGAACGCGACATCCCCCTTCAGGGCGTATCCGCGCTTGCGGCTCTCATCCGGGACTCGGTTGATCCCCACATCGATCACCACCGCTCCGGGCTTGATCATGTGACCGCGGATCATCTCCGCCCGACCGACGGCCGCGACAAGGATGTCGGCCTGGCGGGTAATGTCGGCCAGATTGGGTGTTTTGGAATGGCACACGGTCACGGTGGCGTCCCCGAAACGACCGTGCCGCAGGAAGAGGAGCCCGAGGGGTTTTCCGACGATCAGGCTACGGCCCACGACAACCACATGTTTTCCGGGAATGGAGACACCGCTCCGTTCGAG
>CAYVUQ010000093.1:0-3919 GCA_964454915.1 uncultured Puniceicoccaceae bacterium | reverse complement strand
ATTTGCAGGACACGAATCATTACGGGAAGTTCATGCAAAGCTACCCGAGATTGATGCCGTGAAAGCAGTCCAAATCCTTTTCCGGGCTGACCCGGTCGAACGCGGCCTGGTCCGAGAGCCCGTGCGGCAAAGGAGATTGCACCAGAATCCCGTCCACCGCGGAATCCGCGTTCAGTTGGTCGATCTCCGCGTGGAGATCAGACTCCCGAATATCCTCCGGGAACACGAGCAACCGGCTGTCGATGCCAGTCTGTGCCGCCGTTCTCTCTTTTTTGCGGACATACGAAACGGAAGCGGGGTCCTCCCCCACCCGGACAAAGGCCACGGTGGGCCGGTCCGATTCGGGCAGACGGGCCACCTCGTCGGCGACTCCGGCCACCACTTCCGCCGCAATCAGATTTCCATCAATGATTTCCATGAATTTCCAACACGATAACCGCACTCTCAGCGCAACGTGATGTTGACTGCCTTGATGGTCAGATCTCCATCTTCAGGGCTTGGGAGCATGGTACCATACACGCGGACGATCCGGTCCACGAACTTCTCTTCGCTGCTCATGGGAACCTCCGAAAGATCGATGTAGGCGATACGGCCACCATCGTAATTCACGATTTCAAAACTCTGCGGTGGCTTACCACCGAAAAACCCTGATTTAGTCCTCTGAAGCCGTCCGATGTAGGTCCGATTTGTGTCGGTTGGCGGAATCAAGGGAGGCTCTTCCTCCATATAGGCACTGGCAACACCCGGCACCACGGCCTCGGCCACTTGTTCGGAAACCTCAACGTCTTCGCCGGGCGAAAGGATCTCCGCCGGATTCTCCTCCACCTCCTCGGGCTCGGGAGCGGGTTCCGGCTCGACCGGACCCGTCTCGTCCCCGGGCTCGGGAACAAGCGGAATCACCTCGACGGATTCCTCTGCAACCCCGGCGTCCTCCGGGGCGACATCGGCCGGAGTACTCGGAACCCCTTCCACCGAAGCCGTGGCTTCTTCCTGAACTTCGTCGGCCACAGCGGCCTCTTCGACCGTCTGTTCTGAAGTCGTATCCGCCTCGATGTCCGCCATCCGTCGCTCCAGCTCGCCCATGCGGTCCTCGACCGCCGGGACCGACTGCCCGTCCGCGTCGTCCTCGAGACGGTCCACCGTCTCGGATTGAGTCGGAGCGTCCTGCCCAACCAACCCACCCTCGGTGCCAACCCGCGGGATCCGCGCAATCGAGACCGGGTCCTGCATCGAACCGCTGCGGAATGTGGAGGATCCGTCTGCAGCCGTCGCCGCAGGGACCGGAGTCGAACCCGGTCCGAGGGAGAAGCCGCGACTGGTGCCGTCCGGTGCCGTTCGCCCGAAAGCGGGGTTAAGCGTCTCCACCTCCTCGAATCCCGTCATTGGCTCGGCAGTCGGCGTCGTCGCCCGGTTCGCCACCGGAGTTTCCACCACCCCTGCGGGCGATACGGACGACGGTGCAGTGTAGCGAGTCTCGGCCACACGCGACAAAAGGGGGTCTTCGGCGAAACTCAGGCTGGAGGGCGGGGGCGGAGCGGCCCGCCGCATGCTCTCGATAGTGGCTTCATCCATGGGCTTGAAATAACCGGGGATGGCCTTGCGCACGGTGATTTCCGTCCAGTCATCGACCAGATTGACGGTCACTTCGTCCTCCTCCTCGATCCTGGTCAGAACCCTCCCCGACTTGGAGGGGGTCAGCAACAATGCTGTGCCGATCTCGACTTCTCCGTCGGGCGTAAGGCTGTCACGGGCGATGAATCCGCTGTAGTAGTCTTCGCGCACGACCTCCATCCAGCCTTCCCGGCCTTCCCGGCCTTCAACCACAACGGCCTCCTTGAAGGCATCCGAATCGGTCGAGATCGATCCGAGAACCGGTGCCGTGTCCGAAGGGGCGACATACAAAATTTCGATGGCGGCCGGGGCGGAGGACACCGCAAAGGCCAGGGAGAGGAACGCAACGATCTGTTTCATGGTATCGGGAAGAAAATACGAACCGACATTCTAAGTCCAATCGGAAACGCGGAACAACTGTTTTCGACGACTACCCCGGAACCCGCTCAATGCACATGCGGCCACGGATCAGAAAAACCCGATCCGCAGATGAAGCCCGCATCTGCGGAAACAGGTGAGTCGGAGACCCCTATCCTCCCCGTTGCGCGTGATTCGACCCTAGCAGTGCCCGGATTTCCTTTTCCCTGAGCGGTTTCGCCTGCCCGCGGGCCAGACCCCTCATGCGATATCCACCGATCTGGCTCCGGTTGAGCCGTTTGACGAGATAACCGAAAGCCTCGAGGAGCCGCCGGATCTCCCGCTTTTTCCCGTGGTCGAGATGGACCTCGAATTCGTCCCCCCGCCCCTTTCCCGGAATCACTTTCTCAAACTGCAGCCACTGGCCCTCCACGGTGCGGCCCCGCAGCAGCTTGGGAATGTCCTCTTTCTGCAAGTCCCGCTGCACCCTTACCTCGTAGTGCTTCACCACCCGGTGCGAAGGATGGGTCAGCCGTTGGGCAAGATCGCCGTCGGTGGTCAACACCAGAAGACCCTCGGTGTCCTTGTCCAGGCGACCAGCACAGACCAACCGCGGGTCCTGGAACTGCTTCGGCAACAGATCGAAAACCGTTCGCTCCTGGTGGGGGTCGGACCGGGTGCATACCGTGTGCCGTGGCTTGTTGAGCACGAGGGTCAGGTGTTCCTGCTGGCTGGCGATGACCCGGCACCCGTCCACTTTTACCACCGACGCCCCCGGGACCACCGACTCGCCGATCCTCGCAGGTCGCCCGTCCACCGTAACCCGGCCTTCCACGATCAATTCCTCCGCCTTGCGCCGGGAACAAACCCCGGACTGGGACAGGAATTTCTGCATGCGGATCGAACTCTTCACAAACACCCCCCTACCAACCCAGCCTCGCGGAAGCCACTCCGAAGAGCGGACCCAGCGTGATTTTTTCCTAGCCCGCAACGCCGGGCTCGGTCAGGCTCCCGGCCATGACTGATGAAGTTGAAGCAAGGAAGACCGCTTTGGTCACCGGTGCCAGCCGCGGAATCGGGCTGGCCATCGCCCGCGAACTCGGCCGCGCCGGGATGCGGGTCGTCTGCGTCGCCCGCACCGAAGAATCCGCCTCCCGCGCAGTGGAAGCGGTCCGCACCGAAGGAGGAGAGGCCGAGGCCCTCGGCTGCGATGTCGCCGACCCCGAAGCCGTCCGGGCCACCGCCTCGACGGTCCTGGAAGCCCACGAGTGCGTCGATGTACTGGTCAACAACGCCGGGATCACCCGTGATATGCTCCTCCTCCGCATGAGCGGGGACGACTGGAACGACGTCCTGCGCACCAACCTCGACAGTTGCTTCCACTGGACCAAAGAACTGGTCCGCCCCATGACCCGCCGCCGATGGGGACGGATCATCAACATTTCCTCCGTCATAGGCCTGACCGGCAACGCCGGCCAAGCGAACTACGCGGCGGCCAAAGCGGGCATGATCGGCTTCACCAAAAGCCTGGCCAAGGAACTGGCGGCCCGCTCCGTCACCGTCAACGCCGTCGCGCCCGGCTTTATCGAAACCGATATGACAAGCGGCCTGTCACCCGAGATCCGCGAGGGCATCCTGAAAATGGTGCCCCTCAAGAGGATGGGCGAACCCGGCGAAATCGCCTCCATGGTCGGCTTCCTTGCCGGAAACACCAGCGGCTACATCACCGGCCAGGTTTTTACGGTTGACGGTGGTATGGTGATGTGATTCTTCCACTCTTTCCAAACCTTTTAACACCACGGAATATGGCAGATACATCCATCGAAGACCGCGTCAAAGAGATCATCGTCAACCAGCTCAACGTCAATGAAGAGCAGGTGACACCCGAAGCCTCCTTCCTCGACGACCTTGGTGCCGACTCACTCGACACGGTTGAGTTGATCATGGCGTT
>CAYVUQ010000092.1:0-6915 GCA_964454915.1 uncultured Puniceicoccaceae bacterium | reverse complement strand
CATTCGCCGAGCACGCCGGCCGCTGGACCGAGTCGATCGAAGCGGCCCTGGCCGAGCTTTCCGAGGAAGAGGAGGGTGATGATGCGGAAGCGGCTTCGGCAGAGACGGAGCAACTGACGCAGGCTCTGGGCCGGAAGATTGACCGGCTCGAGCTGGAATCCTTTCTCTCCGGGCCGCACGACGCCAGGAACGCCATTCTGTCCATCCACGCCGGGGCGGGCGGGACGGAATCGTGCGACTGGGCGGACATGCTTCTGCGCATGTATTCGCGCTGGGCGGAGCGTTCGGGCTTCGACGTGGAAATCCAGGACCTCCAGCCGGGGGAAGAGGCCGGACTGTCCCGTGCGACGATCCGCATCGCCGGTGACAACGCCTATGGTTTTGCCAAGGCCGAGCGCGGTGTACACCGCCTGGTGCGGATCAGCCCCTTCGACTCGAACAAGCGTCGGCACACCTCCTTCTGCTCCGTTGATGTGATTGCGGAGGTGGACGACGACATCGAGATCGACATCAAGGACGAGGACCTGCGGGTGGACACCTACCGGGCGAGCGGAAAGGGCGGACAGCATGTGAACAAGACCGACTCGGCGGTCCGCCTGACCCACCTGCCCTCCGGATTGGTCGTGGCCTGCCAGAACGAACGCTCCCAGCACAAGAACAAGGCCACCGCCATGCGCATCCTCAAGTCGAGGTTGTATGAGAAAATGGAGGACGAAAAGCGGTCCGAGATGGAGAAGTTCTACGGCGAGAAAGGGGAGATCGCCTGGGGCAATCAGATTCGCAGCTACGTGTTCCAGCCGTATCAGATGGTCAAGGACCTGCGCACCGGCGAGGAGACGTCCAATATCCAGGCCGTCATGGACGGCGATCTCGACTCGTTTGTGCACGCCTGGTTGCGTGCGGGATGCCCGGTCGGGCGTGTATCGGCAGGTGGGACCGGCGAATGAACCGGGCCGATCTCAACCGCGCTTTCGAGGCGACCCCACTGTTTGCGGACAAGACCTGGATTCTGTCGCCCGAGGCCTTCCCGCTTTCGGAAGACGTGCTGGAGAGAATCCGCCCTCTCGGACCAGCCCTGGCGGAGTTTCAGCTGGCACTGGAGCGGCTCTACCGCAGGGCGGCGGAGAACCGCAGGATCCTCCGGAACGAAGACCTGGACGCCTCCTGGGTGGTGGATTATCTCGACCGGGGGAAGCCCGACGATCTCGTTGCGCACGGACGCCACCCGGGCCTGAAGAACGAGCTTCCCGCCGTCATCCGGCCCGACCTTCTCCTGACGGAGGACGGCTTTCGGCTGACGGAGATCGACGCCGTGCCCGGTGGCGTGGGATTGACCGGTTTCCTGAACGACCTGTACCGGAATGGGGGAGGGGTTGTGGAAAACGGCGAAGGCATGGCCGACGGATTCTTCCGTGCGATCACCGGAGGGGTGGACCCCTACGAGAATCCCTTTGTGGCCATCGTGGTCAGCGAGGAAGCGGCGACCTACCGGCCCGAAATGGAGTGGCTGGCTTCCCGCCTGCAACGCAAGGGTCGGCGGGTCTTCGTCTTCCACCCCGACGACCTGATGGTTCTCGGCGAGACCGTGTGCGCCTCGCTCGACGGAAATCCCGAAAAGGTGGACGTCCTTTACCGGTTCTGGGAACTGTTTGACCTGCCGCTTTTTCCGTGGGCGGAGGGGATGTTGCGGGCGGTCGAGGCCGGGACCCTGCGGGTGACGCCCCCGATGAAACACTACCACGAGGAGAAGCTGAACCTCGGCCTCTTTCATCATCCCAGGCTCAAAATGTTCTGGGAGGAAAATCTTTCCGGAAAGACTCGAGAGATGTTGGCCCAGGTCATTCCCGACACCTGGATCGTGGACCCGGCACCCGTTCCCCCGAACGCCTTCCTGCACGCGCCCTCCGTAGGCGGGCTGCCGATTTCCTCGTGGGATGAGCTGGGAGCCGGATCGAGAAAAGAGCGCGCGCTGATTCTGAAGGTCAGCGGGTTCCACGAAACGGCCTGGGGTGCCCGGAGTGTGGTCCTGGGCAACGACGTTTCGCGCGAGAACTGGACGGCGTCGCTCCGCGCGGCGATGCGTGCCGGAGACGAGCGTCTCCATGTACTCCAGCGTTACCACAAACCCACGCGGGTCCGGCATCCCGTTTTTGGAGGAACGGGCGAGGAAGTGACGCAGATGGAGGGTCGGGTGCGGTTGTGTCCCTTCTTCCTGGCGGACGGAGAGGGGGGCCACGGCCTCGAAGGGATTCTCGCCACCGTGTGCCCGGCGGACAAGAAGATCATCCACGGAATGAGCGACGCCACGCTGCTGCCGGTGCGTCCCGTGGCGGCGGACGCAGCCCCGCGCGAAAGCCGGAAAGGATTCACCCTTCTGGAGATTCTCCTCGTGATCGCCCTGATCGGTCTGATGAGCGGATTTTTGCTCACCGACTGGGGAAACGTAGCGGATTCCTTTGGACGGCGCGACTGGAAGGAGGCGACCGAGGAGGCGTTTCGCCGGGGACATTTTCTGGCGGAAGTTGGCAGTGAGGACGTGGTGTTGCGTTTGGACGCCGAAGCGGGCGAATTCGTGTTCGAATCCGGGGGGGCGGGTGCGGAAGTGGAGCGTATGGAAGCACCCGGAATCGAGAGTCTGGAACGGGCCGGGGACAGCGTGCGCGACGGTGGGGCATTCGGGCGAAAAGACCCCTTTGCGGTGCGCTTCGGTGCTGACGGATCGGCACAGCCCGTCGTATTCGAGGTGCTTCGCGCAAACGGGGAGAGTGCCGTGCTGCGGAACCACCCCTTTTCCGGCCGGATATGGGAAATGGACGCGAAGGGTGCCGATGCGCCCCCCGACGAGGGCATCCCCCTGGCCCGCTGGTAGGCGTTTCCGTTACAACAATGTGAATTCGCGGCATCAGGGTCGATTTTCGCATCGGGGAATTGAACGTTTTGGTGCATCGTCCCGTCTCCCCTCCTGAAGCCAGACTTTTCAGCAAGTTTTCCATGGTTTCAGTTTAGTTTGTTTTGTGCGTTCGCGCTCCGCGCCCCAGGGTGCGGGGCGCTTTTTTCGGGATTCCAGGGATGACGTGCACGGGACAGGAATGTCCCGTTTCCGGGGCGGACATTGTTGGTATCGGTCGCAAGGGTGGATAAAAGGGGCGTGTCGGGATTCCAGGGATGACGTGCACGGGACAGGAATGTCCCGTTTCCGGGGGGCGAGGTGCGGGATGCGGCTTGACTGGAGAGGTCCGCGGGTGCAGCTTGGCGGACTGAGCATTCGGGTGTGGATGCGGTCCGCCTCCGTGCCTGGACGGGTCACGCCGAAGTGCCTGGTAATTTCATGTCCGTTGTAACTCACGTCGCGCTTGTCACCGTTCTGGCTGTTTTGCTTTCCTCCTGTGCCTCCCGACCACGTCCGCTGGCCCAGGAGGCGGCGGAGGGGCGGGTTCCGGCGATAGCGGATCGTAGCAAATCCTCAGGGGTGGTGGATGACGCGGCCTCGTGGAGCCGGGATTTTGGTGATCCCCGGCTGACGGCTTTGATTGAAACGACCCTGGCGGAGAATCCGGATGTGGCGTCGGCGGCTGCGCGACTGCGGGCGGCGGCTGCGACTGTGCGGATCGTGGGTGCCGACCGGTTGCCCCGGGTTTCCGCCGAAGCGGGTGCGAGCCGCGCCCGCACGGTGAACAAGGTGGATTTTCCCGGAGTGGGGGAGACCGTCCAGACCCGCACCGGGAACCGTTTTGAGATCGGTCTGCGCATGTCCTGGGAGATCGATTTGTGGGGGCGTCTGGCAGACGCCCGGCAGGCTGCGCTTTTCGACGAAGAGGCGGCTGCGGCCGGGTTTGACGGCACCCGTCTGGCCCTGGGTGCATCGGTGGCGCGGGCGTGGTTCCAGGCCACCGCGCTCTCCTTGCAGACCGAGCTTGCCGTAAAGCAGCTCGAAGTGGCCGAGAAAAGCCTCCGGGCGACCGAAGACCGTGTGAACCGGGGGTTGCTGGGCAGTCTGGAACTGAGTCTGGCCCGCTCCCAGGTCGAAGCGGCGGAGGCCGACGTGCAGAGTGCCACCAGAGCCAGGCGCAATGCGGTCCGCCTGTTGCAGACGCTCTCGGGGAGATATCCGGACGGTCGATTCGCGGTTGCCGACGATCTGCCCGAACTGGAGACCCCGCCTCCGGCGAACCTGCCATCGACCGTTTTGGCCCGTCGGCCCGATCTGCGTGCTGCTGCGGCGGACATCTCGGCGGCCGATTCACGGGTCAGCCAGGCCGAGAAAAGTTTGATTCCGGCACTTTCCCTTTCCGGCGGCTACGGCACCGCGAGCGATGACCTTTCGGACCTGCTCGACAAGGATTTCACGGTGTGGAATCTCGCGGGCAACCTGTTGCAGCCGCTCTTCCAGGGCGGGGCATTGCGCGGCGAGGTCGAGCGCAGGGACGCGCTTCTGGCGGTCGCCATCGCTTCATTCGAGTCCACCCTGTTGACGGCTTTCCGCGAGGTGGAGGATGCGCTCGACAGCGATGCCTACTTGCGCGAGGCCGCCCGGCGGTCTTTTGAATCGGCGGACCATGCGCGGGAAGCTGCGGCAGTCGGTTTCGAGCGCTACCAACGCGGCCTGATCGAGTTGTTGGACGTGCTGGAACTGCAGAACCGGGCCTTTGAAGCCTTCCGGCGGGCGATCGACCTGCGCCTCGCCGCTTTGACCAATCGCATCGACCTCTATGCCGCCCTTGGCGGGGGCTTCGACAATCCCGCCGCCGCACCGGAATCGCCATGAAAATTCTTCTTCCATTGATTGTTCTCTTCGGAGGGGCAGGCGTCGCCGTGTTCCTTTTCCTCTCCCGCCCCGAGCCGGCCTCGCGGGAGCCGGAGGTGATCCCGACCCCGGTGGAGTTCCTGGTGGCACGGGCGGGACCGACCACGCTGGAGGTGAAGGCACAGGGCACGGTGGTGCCCCTCCTGGAGGCGACTGCCGCAGCCGAGGTCGGCGGGAGGATTGAGGAGGCCTCACCGAATCTGGAGGCCGGTCGCTTCGTGGCCAGGGGGGAAGTCCTCGTGAGACTCGACCCGACCGACTACCGCGCCGCTCTGGCGGAGGCGGAGGCGGCGTTGCGTTCGGCCCGGACCGCCCTGATCCAGACCGAGGCCGATGCTGCCCAGGCGGTCAGGGACCTGCGGGAAGTCGGGGTGGAGAATCCCTCTCCGCTCGCGCGGCGGGAGCCGCAACTCGAACAGGCGCGGTTGCGGGTGGAGTCGGCCGAGGCGACCCTCGACCTGGCCCGCGAGAATCTGGAGCGGACCCACATCGGCGCACCCTTCGACGGTCAGGTGGTGGAGGCCTTCGTGGACCTCGGCGACGTGCTTTCGGGGAGGGGGAGTCCGGTGGCCACCATCCAGGGGACGGCCATGGGCGAAGTGCGCCTGCCGCTTTCGCACGAGGATCTCCGCCATCTGGACCTGCCTGCGACACCTTCCGAGGTGGATGGACCTGCGGACGAGAAGCCTCCGGTGACCCTGTTTCTCGGGAGGGGGGAAGCGGAGATCAGTCGGAACGGCTGGATCGACCGCCTGGAAGGCCGGACGGATCCCCGCACCCGGCTGCGTTCGGCCGTGGCGCGTCTGGAGGACCCTTTGGACGGCAAAGGCGGGGGCGAGCGGGCGATTCCGTTCGGTTCCTTTGTGCGGGCCGTGATCGTGGGCCGTGATCTTCCCCGCGCGTTCCGGCTGCCGGTCGTGGCCCTGGTCGGGGAGAACCGTGTGCGGGTGATCGACGCGGAGAACCGGCTGCGCGAGAAGAAAGTACGCATCGTCCAGCGGAACGGGACGGATGTGGTGGTGAGCGGGGGAATCGAGGATGGCGAACGAATCTGCCTGACCCCTCTGGGCATGTTTGTGCCGGGCATGCCGGTCCGGCCATTCGGCGAAGGGGGCGGCGGAGCAGGGGGATCGTCCGATGATCCCGTCGCACCGGCAACGGCGGAGATCGGAGAACGCCCGTGATCGCGTGGTTCGCCAGAAACGGCGTCGCGGCCAATCTCCTCGCCATGATTCTCGTGGCGGGCGGCCTGGTCATTTCCAATGGGATCAAGCTGGAGCTGTTTCCGAAATTCTCCCTGGACACGGTTGTGGTTTCGGTTCCCTACCCGGGCGCGGCTCCGCAGGATGTGGAGGAGGGAATCTGCCTGAGGATTGAGGAGGAAATCCAGGACCTGCAGGGCATCAAGAAGATCACCTCGACCGCCGCCGAGGGTTTGGGAACAGTCGTTCTTGAAATCGAGCGCGGTTTCTCGCCGGACGAATTGCTGGACCAGGTCAAAACGCGGATCGACGCCATCGACAACTTTCCGCTGGAGGCGGAGGAGCCGGTCGTGGAGCAGCCGGAGATCGAGCGCGACACGATCACCATCGCTATCCACGGAGATATGGAGGAGCGCGCCCTGAAGGCCATGGCCGAGCGTGTGCGCGATGAGATCACCCTCCTGCCGGGCGTATCGTCGGCGCAGGTGAGCGGGGTGCGCGGTTTCGAAGTCTCGGTGGAGATCGACGAGGACCGCCTGAGGGAGTTCGGGCTGACCTTTTCGGATGTAGCCTCGGTTCTGCGGTCTTCGTCTCTCGACCTTCCGGGTGGGACGATCCGGGCCGCCCAGGGGCAGATTCTGCTCCGGGCGAACACCCTGGCGAAGGACAGCGAATCGATCGGGGAGATCGTGCTGGTGGCGGCACCGGACGGGGGACTCGTGCGCGTGCGGGATGTGGCCGAAGTGGTGGACGGGTTCACCGTCGATCCGCTGATCACCCGCTTCAACGGAAACCGTGCGGCCATGGTGCGGGTGTTCGAGGTAGGCAACCAGAATCCGTTGACGATCAGCAAGCGGATTCGGGACTACATGGAAGAGGAAAAGTTGCGGATGCCGGAGGGAGCGGAGA
>CAYVUQ010000091.1:0-6957 GCA_964454915.1 uncultured Puniceicoccaceae bacterium | reverse complement strand
GAGAGCCTCCACCAAGGAAGCCCGTCTCCAGATCGAGCTGGCCCGCATGGAGTACAACCTCCCCCGCCTGCGCCGCGCGTGGACCCACCTGAGCCGACAGCGCGGTGCCGTCATGCAGCGCGGCGAGGGGGAAACCCAGCTCGAGGTGGACCAACGCCTCGTCCGCAAACGTATCCAGCGCCTCCGCGCACAGTTGGAAACCGTCCGACGCCAACGCGATGTGCAACGCAAGCGCCGTCGCTCCGTCCCCGTTCCCACCGCCGCCATCGTCGGCTACACCAACGCAGGAAAATCCTCCCTTCTCAACGCCCTCACCCAGGCCGACGTCAACGCCGAGGACAAGCTCTTCGCCACCCTCGACCCCACCAGCCGCCGCATGAGTCTGCCAAACGGGCAAATCCTCGTTCTGACCGACACCGTCGGCTTCGTCCGTAACCTTCCTCACCGCCTGGTCGAAGCCTTCAAGGCGACCCTGGAAGAGGCAGTGGTTTCCGACTTTCTCATACATGTGATTGATGTGCGCAGCGACGAGTCCGAGGAGCACAAGGCGACCACCGAAGCCGTGCTGACAGAACTGGATGCCTCCGACAAGCCAACCCTGCTCGTCTTCAACAAGGTCGATGCCAAACCCGACGAAGCACGGCTGCGCTCGCTGCGCGGGACGTATCCTGACGCCCTCTTCGTCTCCGCGCGCAGCGGCGAGGGACTGGACCGCCTGCGGGAGCGGATGATCGACCTCGTGCAGACCGGCATCCACCCCATGAAACTGCTGATCCCCCATAACCGCTACGATCTCGTCCACTTCCTCCACGAGATCGGTGCGGTCGATAAGGAAACCTACCAGGACGACGGCGTCCTGATCCGGGGCAACGTACCCGAAAAACAGCTGTCACGACTGAACGGATACGTCTTGTCCGAGGCATGAACTCCCCGCCGCGACCGCAACGGCACCCCGGAAGACTCCTCCGGCTCGTGGCCAGTGCCACCTGCCTGTTGCTTCTGACCTCCTGCATACCCGAAACCGACACCGGGCGCGAGACCCCATCGATCCTCCGCCGGGGCAACGGAGCCGAGCTGCTCAGCCTCGACCCCCACATCATCACCGGCGTCCCCGAGGTGCGGGTGCTTCGTGCACTGTTCGAAGGCCTCGTGGCCCTCGACCCCGCGACATTGGAACCGGTCCCGGCCGCCGCCGTTTCCTGGGATGTCTCCGAGGACGGGCACCTCTACCGCTTCCACCTCGACCCCGCAGGCCGCTGGTCGAACGGAGACCCCGTCCTGGCCGGGGACTTTGCCGAAAGCCTCCGCCGCATCCTCAGCCCCTCCCTGGGCGCACCCTACGCATCCCAGCTCTTTGTCATCCGCAACGCCCGCGCCTTCCACCAGGGCGAACTCGGGGACCCGTCAAGCCTCGGCATCCGCGCAACCGGGCCGCTCGAGCTGGAGATCGAGTTGGAGCACCCTGTGCCCTACTTCCTCTCCCTCCTCGCCAACCCCGCATGGTTTCCCGTCCACCGCCCAAGTGTCGAGGCCAACGGCAGCTGGCTCGGGCGTAACGCCGAGTGGACCCGCCCCGGCAAACTCGTTTCCAACGGCCCCTACCGCCTGGCCCAATGGCGGCTCAACGACTTCCTGCGGGTCGTCCGCAACCCGCACTACCGCAATCCCGAAGGCTTCCCCCTCGATGAAATCCACTTCTTCCCCATCTCCAACCTCTACGCCGAGGAAAGGGCGTTCCTCGACGGCCTGCTCGATGTGACCGCCATCGTCTCACCACAGCGCATCCGCTATTACCTCGAAGGTGAGGACCCCGGCGTCCTGCAAGTCGAGCCCGACCTCGGGGTGTATTACCTCCTCCTCAACACCCGGCAAGCCCCGCTCGACGACCCCCTCGTGCGCCAGGCACTGGGCCTCGCCCTCGACCGCGCATCGATCAGCCGGGACATCCGCCGCCGCGGCGAGCCCCCGGCCCGGCACTTCACCCCCCCGGGCATCGGCCGCTACGCACCGCCGGCCATCCTGCGGGAGAGTCCGACCGAGGCCCGCCGACTCCTCGAAGAAGCCGGCTACGGGCCCGAAAACCCCCTGCCCCCCGTCGAGTTCCTCTTCAACACTTCGGAAACACACCGTCCCATCGCCGAAGCCATCCAGTCTCTCTGGAGCGAACGACTCGGCGTGGACATCAAGTTGGTCAACAAGGAGTGGAAGTCGTATCTGGCGGACCGAACCAACCGCACCTTCACCATCGCACGGGCCGGCTGGCTCGGAGACTATCTCGATCCCGACACCTTCCTCGGCCTGTGGACCTCCGATTCGACCAACAACTTCACCGGATGGAGCAACCCGCGCTACGACGCCCTCATGACCGAGGCCGCCCGTCTCCCCTCCGGACCCGAGCGCAACCACCTGCTCGCCCAAGCCGAAACCATCCTTCTGCAAGAAGCTCCCATCCTCCCCGTCTTCTTCTACAACCGCGCCTACCTCCTCTCCCCCCGGGTCGAAAACTGGCCCACCAACATCCTCGGCTACACCGACTACTCCCGCATCCGGGTAAAGTAAATCCCGCACCCGAACAATCACCGAAAACCAGCACTCTCGCCCCCCCCGAAATTGACATGTTTTGACTGACGATCGTCAGTCAAAACATGTCAATTTCTGAAAGGAACTCCGAACGAGCCGCCATCCACACGTGAGCACATCCGAGCCGGACCCTATTGGTCGAAGTATCACAACAACAGGGATGTACGCGGTACGAAGGCGAGAAAATTCCCGTGTCACAGTCTTCGAAGACTCGGACGTTCCCCCGCATAGCTCAACCACACCCTCCGCAAATCGTCACCTGAAACATGTCAATTCGGGGAAGACGGCTCCTTTCGGGTTGGCTGGGGAAACGGGGAAGGACCCTGTTGGAAAACTCCTAATGACCGGTCGAGGTGGCTATTTCCTCTGCGGCCTTTTTCTTGTCCCACTTGAAGTGACTGTCGGGCAGGGTTCCGCCGAGCTCGTAGAGCTTTTCCTTGTTGTTGACCATCTCTTCACGGCTGTAACCGGAAACCGAATACACGTCCTGGAGGAAAATGGCTTCCTCCGGACAGACTTCCTCGCAGAGGCCGCAGTAGATGCACCGGAGCATATTGATCTCGAATTCTTCGGGTGCCTTTTCGACGTGGTCGTGCTCGTCGCCCTCGGGAATCTCACCGGGGGTGATGCGGATGGCGCGTGGGGGGCACACGAACTCGCAGAGCTGACAGGACACGCATTTCTCGCGCCCGTTGGGGTCCTTGACGAGCGTCGGCACGCCGCGGTAGTGGTCGGGGATGGGTGGACGTTCCTCCGGATACTGGAGGGTCACCTTGGGCTTGAACATGTGGGAAACCGTTGTCTTCAAACCGGAGGCGATCTGCGGGAGATAAGTCCGTTCGGAGAGGCTGAGCGGCTTGCGTTCGATGACTTTGGTCTGAGCCATGGCTTTCGGAATTGTTTCGAGTTGGAGTTCCGTGCACCCGTCAATCGACGAAAATCAGGATGACGGCGTTGACGATAAGGTTGGCGATGGCGAGCGGGAGGAGGATGGTCCATCCGAGCTTCATGACCTGATCATAGCGGAAGCGGGGAAGCGTCCACCGGATGAGTACGAAGAAAACAATGAGCGCAAGGGTCTTGACCAGAAACCACAGCGTCGAGAGAACGGCTCCGACCCATCCGGCGGGCCAGGGATCGGCGATCCAGGGCAGAAAGTTCCATCCGCCCAGGAAGAGTGCGGTGAAAACGGCCGACCCGATCACGATGTGGGCGTATTCGGCCACGAAGAATATCCCGAACTTGAAACAGCCGTACTCGGTGTGGAATCCTCCCACAAGGTCGGTTTCGGATTCGGCCATGTCGAACGGCAGGCGGTTGGTCTCGGCGAAAAGTCCGGTCAGGAACAGCAGGGCACTGACTGGCTGTGCGAAGACGAACCAGGCCCCGCTCTGGTAGAAAACGATCTCGCTGAGGCCGAGCCCGCCGTCGGTGCCGGGTGCGTTGAGCCAAAGGAAAAGCGGGAGAATGGACAGGCCGAGGGACAGCTCGTAGGAGATCATCTGGGCCGAACTGCGGATACCTCCGAGAAAGGGATATTTGCTGTTGGACGACCATCCGGCCAGAACCACGCCGTACACGCCGAGCGAAGAGACCGCGAAGATGAAGAGGATGCCGATATCCAGGGGGGCCAGCATGAGAGGACTGACCGCACCCGTCGCCGGGTCGGTGACCTGGCCGAAGGGAATCACCACCATGGTCGTCAACGCCGGAACAAGGGCGATCACCGGAGCCAGGTAATAATAGACCTTGTTGACATGGCCGGGGGTGATTTCCTCCTTGAACAGGAACTTCAGCCCGTCGGCCAGGGGCTGGAATATCCCCAGACGGGTCAGAAACGGACCGATCACGGGGATGGCGTGTATCCAGGGAATGGTCGTTCGGTTGGGCCCGACGCGCCCCTGCACCCAGCTGGAGACCTTGCGCTCGATAAGAACAGAATAGCCCGCCAGGGTCATGACCACCACGATCATGATCAGGGCAAAAAGAACCTTGAGGAGGATAGAGGAGAATTCCATGGCACTTTAACCCGCTGTGGCCACGCCGACGGTCTCGCGGGCAAATTCACGGGAGTCGAATTTCAGGGATTTCCGTTCCGGGAAGGGCAGACCGACCCATTCCCCGTGTTCAAGAACCACGCCCTCGTCCGGTATGCCGGAAAACGTTTGTCCGGCGAAGACCGGACACTGGGCGGACATCCGGGCCCATACGTCGTCGAGCCGGACCTCAACGGGGTTGTCCCCTCCGAGAATCGCTTCGAGGGCGGCTAGCATCCGAAGATCGCTCCAGAGCCCTGTCGGCCCCGGAACAACGGAGCAAAATTTCTGCAGGCGGAACTGCTGGTTCACGAACGAACCGGACCGCTCGAAAACGGAGAGGGAGGGCAGCAACACCTCGGCAGTCTCCGATGATGCGTTCCGGTGGGTACCGATCTGGACGACCTTCACTTTGGAAAGTTGTTGCGGGGAAAGACCCGTAGCGGCGAGGTCCTCGTGGACGGCCAGAATCACATCGACCTTTCCGGCGTCGATGGTCTCACCGAGTGCCGAAAGGTCCTCGGCGGGCAATTCCGACCGGAGGCCTGCGAGCAACATTCCGCGAGTGTTGGGGGTGCGGTCCGCAGAAAGAAGCAGTCCATCCTCGTCGTCCCAATGCCGCACGGCATGGGTCTCCGCGGAACAGGCTGCAGCGATCCGTCCGAGCAGGAACTGCTCCTCGACGGAGGAATGGGACGATCCCACGACGGCAACACCCCGGGCACCCGAGAGCAGCGCGGCAGCGGCTCCCACCGCCTCCCCGACCGAGGTATCGGAGCCACCAGCGCGGGCGACGGTCAGCCTGTCTTCGGCCTCCACCTGTTTGTAGAGGGCACGACCGCTGTCAGTCATCCAGGTGTCGTTGACGGCATCGTTGCGCCGGGGCGTGATGCGGTAAATGCGACCTTCGCGGTGCCAGACCTCTGTGTTGGTGCCCACGCTGCTCTCCGTGCAGATGCTCTTGACCGGCTGCAGGAACCAGACCCGCATCTTGAAGCGGAAATCGCGGCTGGTGAGTGCCCCGACCGGGCAGATATCGACCGTGTTGAGCGAATAGTTGCTGTCCAGCTTACGACCGGGGTAACAGGTCAATGTCGAGTAACTACCGCGCTCGATGAAGCCGAGAACATCGTCATCGGCCACCTCCTGCATGAAACGGATGCATCGCGAGCAAAGGATGCAACGCTCGTCATCCAGCATCACCCGTGGCCCTAAAACGGTACGCTTGGGTTTGACGTTCTTCTCCTCGACGAAGCGCGAATACCCGCGCCCGTATTCCGTTGCGAACTCTTGCAGACGACATTCTCCGGCCTGGTCGCAGATGGGACAGTCGAGCGGGTGGTTGACGAGCAGAAACTCCATGACCCCGTTGCGGCAATCGCGGACCAGATCGGAATCGGTCTTGATGTGCAAACCGTGAGACACCCTGGAGTTGCAGGCGATGGCTGGCTTGGGCATCCAGCCAATCTTCTGGGATCCGTCGTCGTCGAGCACCGGCTCCCCGGTCTGCCTGTCCCGCATGGGCGTGCCCATCTCGACCAGGCACATCCGGCAATTGCCGGAAACGCTCAACTTGGGATGGTAGCAGTAGTGGGGGATTTCGGTTCCGGCGATTTCCGCCGCCTCGATCATCGTAATGCCGGTGGGCACCTCAATATCCTTCCCGTCCACGTTCACGGTGACCGTTTCTATCTGACCTTTTTCGCTCATTCTAAAAAAGTAATCCGGCCTTCAGGCCATCTCCATCGGCTCGACCGCCTTCTCCTTGCGGGCGGAGGCCTGTTTGCGGGCGTACTCGATGAACTCGTCGCGGAACTTGAGGATAAAACTCTGCACCGGCCATGCGGTGGCTTCGCCGTGGGCGCAGATGGTCCGCCCCTCGATCTGATCGGCGATGGACTTGAGCAGATCGGCATCCTCCTCGCGCGCCCGTCCGGCGATCATGCGGCTGGTCACCTTTTTGAGCCAGAGGGAACCCTCGCGACAAGGAGTGCACTGGCCGCAGCTCTCGTGGGCGTAAAAGGCGTTGATGTTCGCGAGGGCGGCTACGATGTCGGTGGAGTCGTCCATAACGATAATCGCACCGGAGCCGGACATGGACCCGGCGGCCATCGGGCCGTCGAAATCGAGGGGGATGTCCTCCACGCCCCAGTCGAACTCGGTTCCGTCTTTTAGTTTACCCTGGAACCGCTCGTCCGCGCGAAGCACCTTCGACGACGAACCACCGGGGATAATTGCTTTGAGCGTGCGACCGGGGCGCATCCCGCCACACAGGTCGTTGATCAGGTCGCCGTAGGTCATCCCGCCGCAGGGGATTTCGTAGTAGCCGGGTCTCTGGACG
>CAYVUQ010000090.1:6628-6981 GCA_964454915.1 uncultured Puniceicoccaceae bacterium | reverse complement strand
GACCCTGCACCGTGCCGAAGAGCGCATGAAATGCCACTTGTGCGGCTACGAGGCGGAGGCTCCCCGGTGCTGCCCTTCCTGCCGATCCGTTGCCTTCCGGTGGAAGGGCTCCGGCACCCAGAAGGTAGAGGCGGCGGTGGCGGCACTCCTTCCCCGCGCCCGGACGGTTCGGCTGGACGCCGACACCGCGCGGCGGCGGAACCATTTCCGGCGGGTCCTCGGTGATTTCCGCAAAGGAAAGATCGACGTGTTGGTGGGGACGCAGATGATCGCCAAGGGTCTCGATTTCCCCAACGTGACCCTGGTCGGGCTGGTCGATGCTGACCTTTCACTCCATCAGGAGGACTTTCGTG
>CAYVUQ010000090.1:0-6618 GCA_964454915.1 uncultured Puniceicoccaceae bacterium | reverse complement strand
CTCATCGTCCAGGTGTCGGGCCGTGCGGGCCGTGGCGACCGTGCGGGCGAGGTGGTGGTGCAGACCCTCACTCCCCACGCCGCACCGATCCAGTTCGCCCGGCGGCAGGACTTCGACGGATTTCTTGAGGAGGAGCTGCGCTTGCGCGAAGAATTCCGCTATCCGCCTTTTCGGCATTTGGTCCGGCAGCTATTTCAGGGGCGCAACGAGGAGAAAGTCTGGTTTGTCGCGGAAAAATGGGCACGCGAATGCGAGAGTGTTCTCGGGAGGGAAGTGGAAATCCGCGGTCCCGCTCCGGCACCGATCGAGAAGATCGCCGACGAATACCGCGTCCAACTCTGGTATTTTACGAAAGCGGTCCGCGCCACCAGCCGACGGTTGTCGGAGATTGCGGTGGAGTTGAAGCAGGTCGAGGGGGTGCGGATGTCTTTCGACGTCGATGCTTTCGGGCTGCGGTAGATTCGTCGGAACCTGTCATGCTTGTCGGCCCGGGATTTATGGAAGAAACGTTTCCGGGAGTGGTCAGCGTTGGTGTAGAGGAGGAAGTTTCAGTATCCACTGGTGTTTCAGGCGCATGAGGCGGAAGGGGGAGTCGCCCGGGCGCACGCAGCGTCGGCCCGGAAAGTGGTCGGCGAATGCGGCCTGATAGCCCGCCCGCCGTGCTTCTTCCCGTGCGGTTGGTCCGGACACCGCCCACGGGAAGCACAGGAGGGTGGGGGCCGTGCCGAGTTCGCCCGCCATTTTGTCCCGGCAGGATTCCAGATCGCTGCGGATGGCGTTCCGGGCTTCGTCGGGCGTTTCGATGCGTTGTTCGGCGTCGGTCCATGCGCGGACTTCGGACATGCGGGGACGGGTCGGGTGGCGGGGTTGTCCGGTCTCGCGCGTATCGATGGGCCGGACCGCGTCGCCTTCGCGGACGACGGGTCGGGAAAGAAGAGGGGTGGACTCGATGGCGGTGGCGGTCCAGGTGTCGGTCGCCGGTCCAACCGGAACCTGTTCGTGGGCATGGGTGTGGGCGGCGGCCTCGACCACGCCTTCGTCCCGGAGTGCACGCAGCTCGTCCCATCGTGCGAAGGGCTCGTCGGAGCGGTCGCCGGTTTCGAACGGGGAGTCTTCGCCGGTAAACTGCGTGCGCAGTCCGGGCTCCCGGGAAACCCGGCCTGGAATGGCGAAGGTGGTGGCGTGCTGGCCTCGCTCGGCGAGAAGCGGTGCGGCGACGGTCCACACGGAAGCCCAGGCGTCGTCGAAAGTGAGAAAGACCGACCGTGGACGGAGCGGAGTGCGCCCGGCGAGAACATCGAGGAATTCGCCGATACGGAGGGTATGGTAGTTGCCGTGGAGGAGATGGTCGAGACAGGGCCGGAGATACCCGGGATCGACCTCGTGGAAGTGGAAGACCGGCAGGATATTCCGGGAGAGGCCCAGTCGGAGGGTGAAGCGCGGGTAGCATCCGAGACACAGGTCGGCGAGTGCCCTGGTGTAGCGGGCTCGTTCGGACCAAGGAGCGCGGGCCTGTTTCATGGACCGTAGTAAGAACCGCAAAGCGGGGGCGAAGGCAAGGTTTGCTATTTGCAGGATTGACGCGGAGGTCCGCAACGGCGATCCTGCCTGCTCTTGTGGGCCGTTAGCTCAATCGGTAGAGCAGTTGACTTTTAATCAATTGGTTCGGGGTTCGAGTCCCCGACGGCCTACCACCTCGAGCCATTCAGGGTCGCGGACGACCCATTGGAATTCGCCATCCCAGAGACCGAGTTCGGCCAGGAAGCGGACGTTGTCACCGGTGGCTGTTTCGCCCAGGCGGGCCCAGACAGTGTCGCGGGGGCTGTAGAACTCCCATTCGCGCCCGGCCACGCGGATGGTCGGCGGGTTCCAGGAAATCCATTCCGCATCGACGGTGAAGAACTCGTCGAGGTGTTTGCGCAGCGCAGTTTCGTCGAGGCCTTCGAGCATCTCGGCCGGTTTTGGCGCGGGACCGCCATGGGCCGGGTCGTAGTCCACCAGCATCACGCGCGACGGCTGGTCCTCTTCCCGACCGGGGTTTACGGGGATCATGATGTTCGACCCGTCGCCGTCCACGGTTTCGAAGCGGGCGAGCAGGGGCAGATGGTCGCTCCCGCCGCGTTCGCCGTTGGCGAGAGTGAAATCGAGCGTGCGCCCCCATGCGTCGATGTTGCGGCCCGGAAGCAGGACGCGCTCGAAAGATCCGTCGAGATAGCGCACGCCCCGGTCGTCATAGAGACCCGGGGTGACGATGATGTGCATGAGCGTGCCCTTCATATCGCGCCAGGTTTCCGAATACCGTTCGGCGATGGGAAGCTCGAACCACAAATTGTAGAGGTCCTTGCGGCCCTCCGCCACGGCGAGCTCGTCGCCTTGCGATCCGAGCACGCTGTTGATGCCCGTCACGCCCATTCCCGGGAAAAGGAGAATCTGGTTGTAATACGAGTTGAGATCGCCGCCGACAACGACGTCGGCGGACGGGTCTTTTTCGAAAATCCCCTCAAGGGCGCGCCGGACCGTCTCTGCGTTGGCGACCCGCGCGGTTTCGGTTTCCGGGCGGGAGGCACCGGACTTCCAGTGGTTGTTGATGACTGTGAAGGGGTGGCCGTCCACATCGAGACGGGTGACGAGCACCTCGCGGGCATTAGTGGTGGGCAGGACCAGGGTTTCGCGGATGGGGAACCGGCTCAGCACCACGTTGATATGGGCTTTGGCGTCGTCGTCGATATCGATGGGTGGCATGGCCAGCCAGGGGTAGTCGATACCGCGTTCGGCGAGAGCCTTGAGGAGGAAGGCAACAGCCGGGAGGTCAGCGGTTTTGCGGTCCACCGGGGGCGTCAGCATTTCCGCGAGGGTGCGGTCGGAGAGCTTGAAGAGAAACTCGACCGGATCGCCGATACGGGGGCCGGGAGTGCGGTCGCGCTCAAGTTCCTGGAAGAGGACGATGTCCGGGCCGCGTCCACTGTCCACCGCTGCGAGGGTATCGGCGATGAAGGACAATTTTCCGGCCAGCATGGCGGGGGAGTAGGGGATGTCACCGGGTTCCTTTTCCTGTCGGTAGTCGTCGAAGAGAGCCTCGCCGTCGATATCGAAGAGGTTTTCGACGTTGAAGACCATCAGGGAGAACTCCCGGCCCTGGAGCGACGAAGCACAGACAGCGAGGATCAACACGAGAAGTGCCTGGCGGGGAAACAGCTTTGCGAACGGATGCGGGTCCGTGGTTGACGGTGCTCGGTGTGGCTTCTTATTGAAAGGCATGAGAGTAATCCGGGCAAAGAGTGCGGGCTTCTGTTGGGGAGTCGAGCGCGCAATCAAGATTGCGGAGGGGTATGCGTCACAAGGGCGTAACAAAGTGCTGACCGACGGGCCGTTGATTCACAACCGGCAGATGATGGAACGCCTTGAGGGTGCGGGTATCCGCGAAGTCGGTGATTACGGCAGCGACAAGGATCTGGAGCTTTCGGAGGAGGAAAAAAAGGATGCCGTGCTGGTGGTCCGGGCGCACGGGATATCCCCGGAGAGGCGGAAGTATCTCAAGAATATGGGAACGGAGTTCCGGGATGCGACCTGTCCCGACGTGGGGGTGATCGCGGGCAGGATCAAGGCGGGAGCGCGCAAGGGGAAGCACACTGTTGTCTTCGGTGATCCCGGGCACCCCGAGGTGATCGGCCTGATGGGATATGCCGGTGGCCGGGGCCATGTCGTCGAGAGTGAGGAGGACATCGAAAAGCTGCCCCCCATGGAAGAGGGAGTGGCCATGGTCTCGCAATCGACGATGTTCGTGCACGAGTTTGAACGGTTGGCGGGGCTTCTCCGCAAGAGGTATCCCGAAGCCGAGGTGTACGACACCATCTGTGGTGCCACGAAGGAGCGGCAGACGGACCTGCGCAAGCTGGTGCAGGAGGGAGCGGAGGCCATCGTAGTGATCGGCGGTCACCATTCCGCCAATACGCGCAAGCTCGCGAAACTCGCCCGGGAGCACGACCGTCCGACCTACCACATTGAGACGGCTGCGCAGATCGACGAGGAGGAGATGAGCCGGTTCGGGACGGTGGGAGTGACTGCCGGAGCCTCGACTCCCGATTTCATCATTGATGCGGTCTGCGAGTGCCTGCGCCAGATTGAGCCGGTGGCTGTCTGACGCTCGGCCTGAATCGGTTTGCCTCCCCCAACGGCTGCGGGCAGTCTCCCCGGCATGAACGAGAACGAGGAATTCGCCGGACGGATCGTTGATGTGAGGGAGGGGCGTGTCTTCCCGGGCCGTTTCCACGTCGAGAACGGAAAAGTGGTCGGCTTGCGGGAGGACCCGTCGGCGAACGGACCCCTTTTTCTCCCCGGCCTGGTCGATGCGCACGTGCATATCGAGAGCTCGCTCCTCGCACCCTCGGAGTTTGCTCGTGCGGCGGTGGTGCACGGGACGGTGGCGACGGTCAGCGATCCGCACGAGATCGCCAACGTCTGCGGGGTGCCGGGCGTGGACTGGATGATTGCCTCGGCTGCGGCTAGTCCCTTGAAGGTTTTCTTCGGTGCTCCCTCCTGCGTTCCGGCGACCCCTTTTGAAACGGCGGGCGCATCCTTCGGGCCCGCGGAGATTGCGGAACTCCTGGATCGGGAGGGAGTCTGGTATCTTTCCGAAGTCATGAACTTCCCCGCGGTGATCGGTGGGGATCCCCGGATGCGGGCGATCATCCAATGTGCGCTGGACCGGGACATGCCGGTGGACGGGCACGCCCCCGGGGTAGTCGGAGATGCATTGAAAGCTTACGCGGCTGCGGGAATCCAGACCGATCACGAGTGTGTCACCCTGGAAGAAGCCCGCCAGCGGGTTGGTCTCGGAATGGAGGTGGCGATACGTGAGGGTTCTGCGGCCCGGAACTTCGACGCCCTCTGGCCTCTTCTTCTCGAGAAGCCGGAATCGTGCTTCTTCTGCAGCGATGATCGGCACCCCGACGATCTGGTGGTCTCCCATGTAGATGGGATGGTTCGCCGCGCGATTGATAACGGAGTGCCTGCCATGGACGCCGTGCGGGCGGCGACCCTCAATCCGGTCCGGCACTACGGGTTGCCGGTCGGGCTTCTCGGCGAAGGGGATCCCGCCGATTTCATTGCGGTTCCGGGTTTCGAGGACTTCCGCGTGGCTGGCACCTGGATCGGCGGGAGGAAGGTGGCTGATCAGGGAAAGACCCTCCTGGCTTCAGTGCCGGTGGAGCCGATCAACGTGTTTGAGACGAATCCGGTGGCGGAGTCCGATCTCGAAATCCCGGCCCGCCCCGGTGGTTCGTTGGCGGTGATCGTGGCGGAGGACGGGCAGCTGGTTACAGGCCGAGAATCGGTCCGCCCGACCGAACAGGATGGCAGTGTGGTGGCCGATCCTTCGCGGGATTTGCTGAAGATCGCGGTGGTCAACCGGTATCGCCCGGCCCAGCCGGTTGTGGGGTTGATACGCAACTTCGGCCTCCGGTCCGGGGCGCTTGCCGGGAGCGTGGCCCACGATTCCCACAACGTGGTGGCGGTCGGTGCCGACGATCAAAGCCTGTGCCGTGCGATCAATGCTGTGATCGGGGAAAAGGGGGGCCTGGCCTTCCACGGGCCTGAGACGGCCTGCACCCACCCCCTCCCGGTGGTGGGGCTCATGGGGACGGGCGACGCCTGGGAGGCGGCCGAGGCGTTCTCGAGGCTCACCCGCCTGGCCAGGGACGCCGGGTGCCCTCTCCGCTCGCCCTTCATGACCCTCTCCTTTATGTCGCTCCTGGTCATTCCGTCGCTCAAAATCGGTGACAAAGGACTCTTCGACGTCGGCAGCTTTTCGCTTGTGGATGCGTGGAGTTGATGGGAGTCCGGATACCGTAGCCGTGGAGACATTGAAAGACCGGTCGGTGGGCGGTTGATCCGCGGGTTCCGGATAATCCCGCACTTGCAGATTATTTCCTTTTCCCGCCCCTCTTGATCTGTTTGCATCCGCGCTTTTCATGTCCATTTCATACAAAATTCGTCACTTGGAGCAGCTCGAAGCGGAGGCGATCTACGTCCTGCGTGAGACGGCTGCCCAATTCGAACGTCCGGTGATCCTCTTTTCCGGGGGGAAGGACTCGATCGTGGTGGCACGGCTGGCGCAGAAGGCCTTTTGGCCCGCGCGTCCGCCCATGCCATTTATGCACGTCGATACCGGGCACAACTTTCCGGAGACGATCGGGTTCCGCGACCGATACATCGCCGATATCCGCGGTGACCTGGTCGTGGCATCGGTGCAGGATTCGATCGACAAGGGGCGCGTGGTCGAGGAGAAGGGACCGAACGCGAGCCGCAATTCCCTGCAGACGGTCACCCTGTTGGACGCGATCGAGGAAAATCGCTTCGACGCGGCGGTCGGCGGGGCGCGGCGCGACGAGGAAAAGGCCCGCGCCAAGGAGCGTTTCTTCTCCCACCGCGACGAGTTCGGCCAGTGGGACCCCAAGAACCAGCGACCGGAACTGTGGAACATCTTCAACGCACGCAAGGGACCGGGGGAACATTTCCGCGTCTTCCCGCTCTCCAACTGGACCGAGATGGATGTCTGGCAGTACATCCTGCGCGAGGGCATTCCCATCCCGAGTATCTATTTCTCCCACCGGCGCGAGG
>CAYVUQ010000089.1:0-6981 GCA_964454915.1 uncultured Puniceicoccaceae bacterium | reverse complement strand
ACAATCCGAGAATCTCCTCCAGAACCGGGCAGACGGACTCCTCCTCGTTAAAAAAGGGCACCACGATGGAAAGCCCGGCCCAGGTGGAGTCTCCGACCTGTCCGTTGCTCGTGACAGGTTCCGAAGCATCGATTCCCGGGCGCGGCGTGGGATGGGAGAATGGTTTCGCAGGATCAGTCATCGTTTTCCTCGGGTTTCATGGGGATCACCTTGAGGAAATCCGTTGCGGATGACGAATGCTTTCGGGCCGCTTCGATCAGAAGCACCTCGCCTGCCGGTTCCATGGGCGGGTTCAGGGTCCGGGCAAACTCCATGAGTTCCCGCTCCGTCTGCTCCCCCTCGCCGGGAAGCCAGACCGCAGCAACTCCCAGCCCGTCGGGCAAATCCACCTTCGGCGTTTCGGGTGCCAGGACCAGGGAGCCCGGCAGAAGCAACCGGAAGTTTCCAGCCGTAAAACGGTCGCCGCCGAGAATCACCTCCGGTGCCAACCCGACCTCGTGCATCTGTTCGCCCAGAGCCTCAAAAGGCACCGCCAACCGTCCCTTACCCGAAAAGGAGGTACGCCCCCACAGGAGTCCATAAACGGTCAAAGCCACGCAAACCGCTCCGATTCCGGCCCAAGCCAGAAGTTTCCGGGCAACGGGTCCACGTATCCATAAAACAATAACAATCGGAACAAAGAAAAGAAGCGGCTGCATCCAGCGGTCCTTGAACTCCGTGACCCCGGCGAACAGTGCCAACCCGGCACAAAGAAGAACGCCGAAGGAGGCGGTCCGGCACAGCAACCGCCGCCAGAGCACAACTTGCGGTTTCTCTTCAACCGCACCCGCCGCCTGAGTCCTCCGCCGCCGGTGCATCCAGACCAGAAGAGCCACCGCCGTCAACGGCCCCAGATAGGCCAGAACCGCAGCTGCAAGATGAGCCAGGCCGGTGGCGACGCCCGGAAGCCACCCTCCCCGCTCCCCGATTCCGAACTTTTCCACGTCGGCAGTCACCCGCGCCGCATCCCCCAGGGCCGCCGCGAAGTGCGGCAAGACGGCCAGGAACGCCGCCAGCGGAACGAACCATGCCGCCCGCGAGCGGAACATCCGCCGCATCTCTGGAACGACCCACGCCGCCGCTCCGAGAGCCGCCGCGAAGAACAGGTAGTTGTACTTCGACAGCACGCCCGCACCGAGAACCAGCCCCAATAGTGCGAAGCGGGCGGGCGAGGGATGCTTTTGCAGGAAGCGCAGTGCCAGAAGAGTCACGACGGCTACGGAAGTGACGAGGACGGAATGGGTGAGGTCACGCTGCGATTCCCACACCACTTGAGGGATCAGGAGCATCATCAGGGCGGCCAGGGCACCCCGGCGGCGGTCGCCGGAAACCGAAGCGGCCAAAAAGTATGTCCCGGAGTATGTCACGAAAAGGAGGAGGTTCTTGAGCAGAGCCAGACCCGACACAGTCGGGCCGGTGAACACAAAAACAAGGGACTGGAGCCAGGAGTAAAGGGGAGGCTGCGACCCGTACACCAGTGCGAACCGCTGGGTGAGAACCAACTGCTCGGCCTCGTCCAGCTCGGCACCTGGAGAAATGGCCAGGCGCAACAACACATGCAGGCCCAGATACAACACAAACGCCCCGGGGACGAGCCACGACAACATCCGGTCGCACGGTTTGTCCCCGTTGCCAACGGCAAAGGTGCGCCTGGAGGAATCCGCCTTCATCTGGACCCCGTGGCTAACAGGAAGCGTCGCCTCTGGCAACCGGCTTGCCGGACTCCGGTTCCCATTGCCCGGTCTCACGCGGCACCAGCACCGTCAAGCCAGTCCAGCACGGCCCCGACGACTTCTTCGCACTCACTCAGGGTCAACTCGGGAAAGACGGGCAGGCTCACACATTGGCCTGCGACCAGCGCGGCCGCGGGGCAAGGGTCGGGCCTGTGCGAGCGGAAACACTCCTGGGCTCCGAGCGGAACGGGGTAGTAGATTTCGCTACCGATCCCCCGCTCCGAAAGGAACGCACGGAAAGCATCCCTGCCGCCTCCTCCGGTTACCCGCAGGGTGAACTGGTTCCAGGTGACCTCGTTGTGCGGATAGGCGAAAGGAAGAATCAAGGACCCGCTGGACGAGTCCGACCGACCGGAATGTCCACCCGAAGCTGCAAGACACTCTGCCGCGCTTTCTACCGCGGGATGTTGCGAGAGCATTCGGGTGTAGTGAGCCGCGTGTGCGCGGCGCCCTTCGTTGTAGGAATCCATCCGGGGGAGTTTCACCCGCAGGAGGGCGGCTTGGAGGGCGTCCATGCGAAAATTTGCCCCGACTAAGGGGTGGTGGTATTTGGGCTCCATCCCGTGCACGCGAAGAATGCGTGCACGCTCAAAATCGTCCTCGTTCCGCGCCAGAAGCAACCCGCCGTCGCCGAAACCGCCGAGGTTCTTCGTCGGAAAAAAACTGATCGCCCCGTAGTGGCCCATCGTTCCCGACGGACGCCCGCGGTGCCGCGCACCGATCGATTGAGCGCAGTCCTCAATCACTGTCAACCCATGCTCCTCGGCGATGGGCAAAATGCGGGTCATGTCCGCCGTCTGGCCAAAGAGATGGACGGGGATCACGGCTTTGGTGCGGGGGCCGATCCTCTCCAGCATCGACTCCGGCCGCAGAAGAAAACAGCGCGGGCAGACGTCTGCGAAAACCGGTCGCGCACCTACCCGCGCCACACAACCAGCCGTAGCGAAAAAGGTGAAGTCCGGCACGATCACCTCGTCGCCCGGACCGATCCCCGCAGCCATGAGGGCGAGCAACAGGGCGTCCGTTCCGGAACTAACCGCCAGGGAGCGCTCCGCGCCGAGCGCAGCGGCGGCTTCGGCTTCCAGAGCCGAGACCTCCTCGCCAAGGATGAACTGGCCGGAGCGCAGTACGCGCTCCGACGCCCCGAGAAGTTCCGACATCAGGGCGTCGTTCTGGCGTTTCAGATCAAGAAGGGGAACAGGCATTGAAAAAAGAGGACCGCTGGCACTCCAATCAGGTGACGGTCGGCTGGTAGATGTCGTGGAGCCGCAGGAGACCGACCAGCCGTTTGGTCCCCGTCCGGACCACAGGCAGAACCGAAATCTGCGACGAGCGCGACTCCATCAATTCGGCCGCGGTGCGCAGATCGGCGTCCGGGGTGGTTCGGACCGGATCGGGTGTCATCGCGGAGCCTACCTGTTGCTCCAGGAGGTTTTCATCCGACTCCAGACCGCGGCGCAAGTCACCGTCAGTGAAGATGCCGAGAAGATTTCCGGAATCATCCACCACACACGCGGCACCGAGTGGCTTGCGCGTCATCTCGAAGAGCGTCGCCTTGACCGTTGTATCGGGTTTCACCACAGCGATCCGCCCCAGACGGTGGAATACCGCATCGACCACCAGATCGAGCGAACGCCCGAGATGACCCGACGGATGCAGGCTGAGAAAATCGCTGTGTGTGAACCCGCGTTTCTCGACCAGGGCTGCGGCCAGGGCGTCGCCCAGAGCCAGAGCCACCACGGCACTCGAAGTCGGTGCCACGCCGAGCGGATCAGCCTCCCGGCGCACGGAGCCATCGAGCACGACATCGGCCCATTCCGCCATCGGCGAGCGGGGATTGCCCAGTATCCCCACCACGGGCGAACCCATGCGGCGAATGGCCGGTGCCAGGCGGAGAATCTCCGCGGTGGTGCCGGATTTGGATACAGCAATGACCGGTTCGCCGGGACGGAACAGCCCGAGGTCGCCGTGGACGGCCTCCGCCGCGTGCAGGAAAACCGCGGGCGTGCCAGTGCTGCGGAAGGTCGCCGCTATCTTCTGCGCGATCTGACCGGATTTGCCGATGCCCAGGAGAACCACTTTGCCCTCGGTGGAGAGGAGCAGACGCACCGCCCGGCTAAACTCCTCGCCCAGGCGGCTCGCAGCTTCGCTCAACGCCTCCGCCTCCGCTTCCAGAACGCGGCGGCCAGTGGCAACGGGATCCCCGGTTTCAGACATGCTCGCCATCTTCCTCGTCCTCGGGCGCGGGCGCAAGGAGGACTTCACCAACCCCGGCCTGTTCTTCCAGAAATCCCCGCAGAATCAGGGTGGCCGCAGCCGAATCAAGCTGCCCCGTTTTTCTACGGCGTCGCGCCTTGCGCAGGTTCCAATGCCCGCCGGCCTCGTTGGATGTGTCCCTCTCATCAAAGAAACGCACCGGCAGCCCGAGCCGTTCCCCCAGCCGCCGACCGAAATCCTCCGCCGCAAGTGCCGAGGGACCGGAAGTGCCGTCGGGCCGGACCGGATGCCCCACCACCAGCTCGCGAACCCGCCGTTCCCGGGCCACCCGCTCGATGTGGGTGAAGCGCTCCTCCTCCGTCGGCCCGGTGGCTGCCGCGAGGGGGACAGGCACCCTCACCTCGTCAGCATGCGCGAGTCCGACACGCCTGGATCCATAATCGATGCCCAGCCAGGACTCAGCCATCAGAGATGCGGCCCTCCGTCGGACCGTTCGGAAATGCGGCGGACCAGCTGTTTCACCTCTTCGGCCCGCTCCCTGGGGCAGACCAGAGTGGCGTCCCCGGTCTGAATAACCAGCAGATCATCGACACCGATCAAGCCGACAAGATGCCCGTCCTCGACGGAAACAATGTTTCCGCCTCCCCCGAGAATTTCAGCGGCCCCGCGGACCACGTTCCCTTCCCCATCCGCCGGGAAATGCCGCGCCACGGCCGGCCACGAACCAACGTCGTCCCAATTGAAAGTGGCCGGAACCATCACGACGTTGTCGGCCTTTTCCATAACCGCGTAATCGATCGATATCTTCTCAAGTTCGGGATAGGACTCCGCCAGGACGGTGTCGAGCCGCTCTCCTGCCTCCAGCCGGTTCCGCAAGGCCGCGACGGATTCGAACAAAACGGGCCGGAATCGTTCCAAAGCACCGAGGATGGTCTGCGGACGCCAGGCGAAAATGCCCCCATTCCAGAAATAGCCCCCACTCTCCAGATAGGAGGCCGCCGTCTCTCGATCAGGCTTCTCCACGAAAGCCTCGACCTCCACCCATCCGTCCTTCTCCACGGAGCCGGTACGGATGTATCCGTAGCCCGTAGCCGGGAAGGTCGGACGGATTCCCACCGTGCCAATCAAATCGTCGCCCGCCACCGCCTCCAGTGCGAGTCCCAGGTCTCGCTGGAAGGAGGCTGCGTCATGAATCACATGGTCGGAAGGCAACATCACGAACGGAGCATCTCCCGCTTCCCGCTCCACCAGTACCGCCGCCAGTGCCACGGCCGGGGCGGTATCCCGCCCGACGGGTTCGGCCACGACATGTTCAGTGGGCAGATTGGTGCAGATATCCCGAACGGCTGCGGCCTGCTCCACGTTGGTAATGATCCATGTACGCTCTGGCGGCACCAGACCCTCCAGACGGTTCAAGGTCTGGCACAACATCGGCTCCTCCCCCACGATGGGGAGAAGATGCTTGGGACGGGCCAAACGGCTCCGTGGCCAGAACCGCTCACCGCGGCCACCGGCCATGATCACTGCACAAGCTTCCGGTTTCATAATCGCTTGGAATAAACACCCGGCCTGCGGGAAGACGAGGCCATTCTTCTCAGGCGATCCGCCCGCGCAACCGCTCCCAAAGATACACGAAAGACCGCGAAAAAACCTCCGGGCTCGCCGCTACCCAGGCATCAATCTCCTGCGGAGATCGCCAACACCCCTCCGCAATTTCCTCCGGATCGAGAACCAGTTCTCCTTCAAAAGCCGAGACCCGGTAAACGCGCACAAACTCGTGACCGGTTTCTGGCACCGCTGGTACGCGGTCGATCTCTTCAAGCCGGACCTGCGGATCGGCGATGCCGATCTCCTCCGCCATCTCCCGCCGCGCCGCCTCGAGATAGTCCTCCCCGGCATCGACATGGCCGGAGCAGGAACTCACCCAACGCCCCGGTGCAGTGTCCTTGCTCATCGATCTCCGCTGCAGAAACATCCGCCCTTCGGCCCGGAAAACGAAAATGTGGACCGCGCGGTGGAACAGCTTCCTCCGGTGAACCTCTTCTCGCGTGGCGCGCCCCACCACCCGGTCGTCGCCATCGACCACGTCGAACCACTCAGCAGACGAGTTGTCCATAGTCGTCCATCGCCCCGCTCAAGCCGGTCGGCAGGCCTTTTGCTATGGTGGCCACCGCGTCGTGTGAGTGCAGCGATTCGAGGTGGGAGCAGGAAACGGCAAAAGCCTCAATCGTCTCGTCCGCGTCCAACGCAGCGTAGAGCAGCCGGACCGCGTCCTCCACGAATTTCTGGTGGGCACCATTCAACTCGGCAAAAGCCTGCTCGTCGGCTCGCCGCACCATGGATTGGGTTTCGGTGCCCAGAGCCTCCCGGCAACGCACGACGAGACCAAACGGATCAACCGCCGCTTCCGCCCTGGGGACGACCCTGATCCGAGCCCGGCTCCGCTGCGAGTGGGGAATCGAGTAAACGCCGCGGTTGCTCCGCGCGTGTTCCGCCAAATCCGAGGAGCAGGGGCAAGCAGAAGAATAGACGAAGCCGATCTGCAGCATGGGCTGGAAACCTCCGTCCGCGTCCAGCCGCCCCTCCATCACACAGTCGTAGTACTGGTAGCCCTCCAACCCGCTCCTCAGGCTCTTTTGGAGCGTCGGGAGCGAAAACGACAAGCGCAGGCGCGCAGCGTCAGCCTCCAAACGCTCCCGGTACGCCACCAAGACCCGCCGCATCACATTGAAATCCATGACCTCGTCCGCAAACTCGTAAAAGACCCGGATAATCCGCGACATGTTGATTCCCTTGCGGTCGGCCGCCAGGCTGACCCCGCCGAAAACCGAAGCCTCCAGCCGGGCGGTCGTTCCATCTTCCATGCGCAAGAGCAACGGCATCCGGAAATTGGACGACCCGACCTCCTGGATACGCGCCCGCGCCCCAAGTATCTCCTCCGCCCGCAGATTCTGCGTATCGGGAAGCCCGCGGAGATACTCCTCCGTCGCCT
>CAYVUQ010000088.1:4248-7030 GCA_964454915.1 uncultured Puniceicoccaceae bacterium | reverse complement strand
GAGCGCTGCGTTCGGGACGCAGAGGTCGCTGGTTCGAATCCAGTCATCCCGACCAATTTCCCAGGTTTTTTATGCCCTCCTTCCGGCTGTCGAAGCCTCGGGTGCGGAGCAGGAGAAGTGTTATCAGTGTTCAGGGCAAAAACCTCCGCGCTTCTTCCGGAGCGGGCAGGGGGCAGTCTTTGTCTCTGCCGAACCAGTTATTGCGGTGCCGCGCCACGAAACGGTAGGCGGCGTCGGTGAGTGGGCGGGGGAGGACGGAAAAAACGCCAAGCCATTTCCACCCGCTCTTCAGAATCCGCAGAGTGCGGAAAAATGCTTCGCTCTTCCCGTAAAAGGAGAATCCGTCCCAGAGGATGACGGTGTCCTCGGTGCACAACGGATGATCGGCTGGAATGATCTCCCGGGCGGTGCGGGAGCCCAGGCGGGCGAAGGAGAAGCGTTGATCGGTATCGTGACGGAGTATCCAGCGGACGCTGCGGTGGCAGAGCAGGCACTCGCCGTCGAAAAAGAGAATGGGCGGTGCTGCCCGGCTCATGAGCCCCGCTCAGCGATGGTGCCGTTCTCGTAAACCACTCGACCTCCGACGACGGTCATGACCGCGCGACCGCGCAGGGTGCGGCCCAGCCACGGTGAGTTGGCACTGCGGCTCTGGAACTCCTCGGGGGACGGGACCCATTCGCGGTCTGGATCGAGGAGGGCGACATCGGCCGGGGAACCCTCGGCCAGCGTGCCGGCGGGGAGTCCCATGAGTGCCGCCGGCTTCCGGGTCATGAGGTCAATCACGTCGGGAAGGGAGAATCCTGCGGAGCGGTGCAGGGCTTCCAGGCAAACCGGCAATGCGGTTTCGAGACCGACGATGCCGAAGGGAGCGTCGTCCAGCTCGACATCTTTCTCGTAATCGCGGTGCGGCGCGTGGTCGGTGGCGATACAGTCGAGGGTGCCATCCCGCAGTCCTTCGATGAGGGCCAGCCGGTGCTCTTCGGAGCGGAGCGGCGGGTTCATCTTGAAATTCGGGTCGTATCCACCCAGATGCTTGTCCGTAAGCGATATGTGGTGCGGACTGGCCTCGCCGCTGACCGGGATTCCCTTCCGTTTGGCCTGCCGGAGCAGCTCCACAGAATTGGAGGAAGACACGTGCTGCATGTGGATGTGGGCACCCGTCAAATCGGCCAGAATGATGTTGCGGGCCACGATGATGTCTTCTGCGGCTGCGGGCCAGCCTTTCAGCCCGAGACGGAGCGACCAGTCCCCCTCGTGCATGACCGATCCCCCGGTCAGCGATTCGTCCTGGCAGTGGTCCATGACCGGCAGATCGAACATACGCGAATAGGTGGCCACCTGTCGCATCAGGGCGTTGTTCTGCACGCACTTGCCGTCGTCGGTTACGGCCACCACGCCCGCCTTCTTGAGCGACCCGATCGGGGCCAGCTCCTGGCCCTCCATCCCCTTGGTGAGGCAACCGGTGGGATAGACCCGAATCACCGCTTTTTTGGTGATGGCCTCGTGGATGTACTGGACCGTGCCGGCGTTGTCGCAGACCGGGGATGTATTCGGCATGCAGATCACCGAAGTGAATCCTCCGGCTGCCGCCGCACGTGTGCCCGTGCCGATGTCCTCCTTGCGGGTCTGGCCCGGTTCGCGGAAGTGGACGTGGATATCCACCAGGCCAGGGCAAACCACAAGTCCCGCTGCATCGATCACCCGCGCCCCCGCGTCTTCGAAGGGAGCGCTGACCCGACCGTCCCGAAGAAAGAGGTCAGCGGTCTCGTCCCTGCCCGAATCGGGATCGACGATACGGCCTCCGCGGATGACAAGTGGTTCGCTCACGCGTTACCCCCTTTTCGTTGCCACTCGTGGGCACTGGCGCAAAGATAGAGAACGGCCATGCGGACGGCGATTCCGTTGGTCACCTGGTCGAGGATCACCGAGCGCGCGGAGTCGGCCAGGTCCGAGTCGATCTCCACCCCGCGGTTGATCGGGCCGGGGTGCATGATGACAGCGTCCGGTTTCAGCCAGGATGAACGCTCTTTGTTCAGCCCGAAGAGGCTGGTGTACTCGCCGATGGAAGGAAAGTGCATTTGGGACTGCCGCTCATGCTGTATCCGCAGAAGCATGACAGCATCCGCATCCGTAAGGGCGGAGCGGAGATCGTGGCAGACCTCGGCACCCATGGAGGCGAAGTTCTCCGGCACCAGGGTGGAGGGGCCTGCGACGGTGACCTGTGCTCCGAGCTTGCGGAGTGCCCAGATGTTGGACCGGGCGACACGACTGAACAGGATGTCTCCGAGGATGGCCACCCGCTTGCCGGTCAGGTCGCCGATGCGCTCACGCAGGGTGAAACAGTCGAGAAGGGCCTGGGTGGGGTGCTCGTGGGCACCGTCGCCGGCATTGATGACGGGGATGTCCACGACCTGGCTCAGGTAGTGGGGGGAGCCCGCCGCCGAGTGGCGGATCACGATCATGTCCGCCTTGAGGGCCTGGATATTCTGGGCGGTGTCGCGGAGGGTTTCCCCCTTTGTGATACTGCTGGAGGAGCCGGAAACCGTTAGGACGTCGGCACTCAACCGGTTCGCGGCCACCTCGAATGCCACGCGGGTGCGCGTGCTCGGTTCGAGGAAGAGGTTGGCCACGACCTTGCCCCGCAGGGAAGGGAGTTTTTTCACACTCCGGTCGAGGGTCTTTTTGAAGGAGACGGCGGTGTCGAGAATGAAGGCGACCTCCTCCGGACTGAGGTTCTCGATGCCGATCAAGTTACGGCGGGTCCATTCGAAGGAATTTTTCA
>CAYVUQ010000088.1:1003-4238 GCA_964454915.1 uncultured Puniceicoccaceae bacterium | reverse complement strand
GGCGTGACCCGAGGGGTTTTCCTCGTCGATATGGACACGGAGCAGCCAGTCGCAGGGAACGGCAATCGTGTCGGCGCAATAGTCCGGTTGCACCGGGAGACGGCGTTCGCCGCGGTCGATAAGCGCGGCCAGCCGGATCGCTGCCGGTCGCCCCTGGTCGAAAAGCTCGTTGACGGCCGCCCGGATCGTGCGACCGGAGGCGATCACGTCGTCCACCAGCAGAACCGTGCGCCCGTCGATATCGACCGGGATGTCGGTGGGGTGGGCGACGATGGGAATGGGGCGTGAGCCGATATCGTCGCGGTGGAAGGAAGTCTCGACCACGCCGAAGGCAAGGGAGAAGCCTGTCTGTTTCTCCAGAAGCCGCCGGAGCAGCCCCGCCAGGGCAATCCCTCCGTTGGCGATTCCCACGACGATGGTGTCGTCGTCGAAAGATGCGTCGGCCAGGATACGGTCGGCGAGACGGGAAATGAGTGAAAAAACCTCCTCGCCCCGGTAGATGGTTTCGGGCTTTGCGGTCGGTTCCTGGGTCTCGGCGGGCACTGGCGGGAATGTAAACGCAACCTCAGCGACCTTGTCCAGCCCGTTTGCGGAACTTGTGGCGCATTTGGGAGAGGAAGTTGCGGTTTGGCCCGGAGGACCAAACCGTCAGCATCACAATACTTCCGGGCCGGGTGACGGTCTCTGCACTTTCCGTTGGACACAAACTGCCAGTCATTGCGACGGCGATCCTCAGGGGTTCACTGCAATTTTACCCTGTTCAAGACGGTGTCGAATCCGTAACATTGCGTACTTTCCGATATGGCTATGGAACCCATCAAACCTCTCGCCCCCCCCGATACGAGTGATCAGGAGCGTTCTGATGTTCCCCGAAGTCTTACGGAGAAACTCTATGCCCTGGTCCGTTTTTCGATCCCGTTCCTCTATCTGGCGGTGGCTTCCGGTCTCGCGTTTCTCATCAATTTCGTGGAGCCTCCCGAACCCATACACGAAACAGAGCGGATCGAACCCGTGTCTGCTCCGGCACCGGAGGTTTCCCGGGTCCGGATGTTTTCGGCCGAGGATTTAAAACGGGAGCAGGTGTTTCGGGAAATCCTGATCAGCGAGAGGGGCGGGAGGGTTCCTTTGTTGGAGCGGCGCTCTTTGAAGATGGTCGGCACCATTGAGCGTGGTGGAAGCGAGGCGGAGGCCGTGGTCTTACAGGCGTTTCCGGATCAAGCATCGTTGCGAATTTCCCTGGAAGAAGGGGGATCCGTGATTCTCGGCTGGGACGGCAAAGACGCCTGGAGGGTGGAAATGGATGCGGGGCGCGGGCGACGGTCCACTGATCCTACCGTCGATGATCTTATGGGCCTGCGTGCGATGAGCGGCTGCATGGATCCTTTGACTGCGGCGTTTTTGCGGAGCGAAGGCCGGGTGATCTCGGTCGAGGACTCCGAGTCGAAATCGACAGGGAAACGGGTTATCCGCGTGACTTTTCAGACCTCCGGTGTGCCGGGAGCCCAGGAGGTGGATTTGGACCCCTTCACGCTTGAGACGGTCCGGTGGGCGTTTTCATGTCCCGCTACCGATTCGCTGTGCGTGGTCCACTACGGGGACTACCGGGAGGTGGATGGAATCGAACATCCGGGGCGGGTCGAGGTGTGGCGCGATGGAGATATCAGAATGGTCTTCCGGGCCGAAACAATGAATCCCAATTTCGGGGCGACCGGGATGATCTTCGACGATCCGCTCGCCGACGTGCGGACTCAGGGGAGCGGCACGGAGTAGGTCCCCCCTTCCGGGCCGGCTATAACGACCGTCGTCTCCTTGATCTCGACGATACTGAACCCACGGGGGGAAGCAATCGGGTCTCCTTCGCGGTAAACCACGCTGTTGGTGAGCAAACGGTCGCCGGAACCGCCCCGCATGACCCCGTTGATCGAAAAACGGGAGAGCAATTCGGGCGGGGGGGCGGGAGGAGTTACAGGGACGCTTGCCGAGGAGCGTTCGACGATCCGGGTGGGGTTCGGTGTCGTGGCTTCGGAGGGAGAGGCTTTTGGAAGGGCCTGCACCGTGGAGCGGACGATTCCCGATTTGCCAGCCGGGTCGGGTTTTGCCTGGGAAGGGGGTGCAGAGGGGGGCTCGGTTGCGTTATCTTCGACCGGTTTGGGCTTGGGCTCGTCGCGATCTGTTTTCGCGACCGCCGTCTGCGCTTCTTTCGCGGGGGCCGTCCCTGGAGAGGCCAGATACTCGGTGTAAACAAAATACCCGAGGCCGCCGAGAAGTCCCAAAAAGAGGAGCACGAGGAAAAGGGCGGGGACAAGAGTGTGGGACGGGCGTTTGCCGCTCGGGGTCGAGCGCGGCTGGATCGGGGCATCGTCCGGTTCGGTGGGTTGGGGGCTGGGGGGGGTGCCTGGTTCGGCGGCTTGCCGACGGGCTTTTTTCAGGGCGTCGTTGATAATGCTCATGGTCAGAGGAAGTCCTTCATTTCGCGATAGGCCCGCCTGACGTCGCGGCGACCCACGACATCGCGGTCCCGAACGAAGGCGGCGAGAAAAGCCTTGTCGCACAGATTGTTGATGAGGCGGGGGATCCCCCGCGAACGGCGGTGGATCAGGCGGATCGCGCCCGATGTGATCAGGGTGCCGCCCCCGCTACCGGCCAGGGTGAGCCGGTGGTGAATGTAGCGGGTGGTCTCCGGACGCCCGAGCGGACGGAGCCGGTAGTGGACGAGAATCCTCTGCCGGAGCTGGCGGAGGTTCTCCTCTTTGAGCCGGGCGTCCAACTCCGGCTGGCCGATCAGGACGATTTGCATCAGCTTCTGGTCGTCGGCCTCCAGGTTCGAGAGCAGCCGCACCTGCTCCAGCACTTCAAACGGAAGGTTCTGGGCCTCATCGACGAACACCACGATCTGGCGACCCCGCCCGATACGCTCGAGAAGCTCCGCATAGAGGATGTCGATCAGGTCGGACTTCGACTGGGCCTTGGTCTCGATGCCGAGTTCCTTGAGGATGGCGCGGACCAGTTGGGTTTCGGAGATTCGGGTGTTGAGGAGGAGGGCAGTGTCAAAGGTATCCGTGTCCAGTTCGGCGAGAAGAGCCCGGCTGAGGGTGGTTTTACCGCAGCCCACCTCGCCGGTGAGCACAATGAAACCCTTCTTTTCCACGATCCCGTAACGCAGGTGCTGGAGAGCTTCTTCGTGGGTTGGGCTGCGGAAAAGATAGTCCGGGTTCGGCGTGATGTTGAAGGGCAA
>CAYVUQ010000088.1:0-993 GCA_964454915.1 uncultured Puniceicoccaceae bacterium | reverse complement strand
CATCCGTCGGTTATTGAGGTGGAAAACGGGCGGACTGGCAAGAGGGGTTTTTCGTGGACGGGCCCATTCACCCAAAATTCACTCAAAACCTGTCCGGAGCTTTGTCGGAGGGCGCACGGAGTGGATGGAAAGTGGATGGAGAATCTCGAAGAGGGCGACCGTGCCGAAATGGCTTCTCTGACTGCGAAGAGTCGCACACCTCGCTCCCCAATCCGAAACGGGAGTCCAAAGACTCGTCAACCACCTGGCGACTGATTCCCCTTTTTGCTGGAATGGCTGCCCAGTCTCTCCTGAAAAGGCGAATATTGCGGACGTGGAGCCGATCACCCAGCCTTCGGGTTTAAATCGTCCGGGAACTAATTAGAAAACCGGGCGGTAAACATGGGTTGATCGCTGCGTCTGAATCTGAATCAGGCGATGAGCACTTCGACATATCCGGCCTCCGAATGCGGCTCCGGCATGCCTTCACCTTCTTCTTTCATTCCCTCCAAGTGGAACTCAATCGCTTCCCGAATCAAAGTCATGGCTTCTTCCCGGGTCTCGCCAACTGCAACGCAGCCCGGCAAATCAGGAACATAAGCCCCAAATGAGGTCTCTCCTCTTTCAATTACGACAGCATATTTCATTTTTCCTCCTATTCTTCGAGTTGAGCTTGTTTCCGAATACTCTTAAGCGTTCTGATCGGAATCTCAAGATTTGGTTTGCCCGCTACCGTAACCGTACCTTTCTTCTGCGGGTGTTTCATCTGCCGGTGGCTCCCCTATGTCCGAACTGTCTCCCAACCGTCATTGGCCAGGAGTTTCAATATGTCTCTGACCTTGATTTTCAATTTTCTTCAGATCGTAAAGCGTAGTCACGGAGGTGAGCGGAGCGAACCGGAGTTGACTACCGCGACTGGATGGACCCTCTTTTCTCAAGCCACCCTTGGAGGGATTTCTCCGACTCATAGGACGGGTTCCCCCTGAGAATCCCCGAGACCGAAAGGTCTTCGTC
>CAYVUQ010000087.1:0-7035 GCA_964454915.1 uncultured Puniceicoccaceae bacterium | reverse complement strand
AGGCACCCCAGCCGATGCCCGAAGAGTGCCTTCTTTCGGGGCCCCTGGAGAAGACCAACGAGGCCTACGCGCTGGCCAAGATTGCGGTATTGAAACTCTGTTCGTATTACCGGAGCCAATACGGTGTTCTTTTCCATTCGGCCATGCCGACGAATCTGTACGGTCCCGGCGACAACTACCAC
The DNA here is from genome assembly GCA_964454915.1 of uncultured Puniceicoccaceae bacterium. Taxonomy (GTDB): domain Bacteria; phylum Verrucomicrobiota; class Verrucomicrobiia; order Opitutales; family Puniceicoccaceae; genus Puniceicoccus. The sequence goes on along the minus strand of CAYVUQ010000087.1, from coordinate 6,853 downwards.
CCGGAGAATTCGCATGTCCTCCCGGGGCTGATCCGGCGTTTCCACGAGGCGAAGGAGGCCGGGGCCGACCGTGTGGTGGTTTGGGGCACCGGAAAGCCCATGCGCGAGTTTCTGCATGTGGATGACCTCGCGGCGGCGGTTCTGCATCTGCTGTCGATGGAGAATCCCCCCGAGTGGGTCAACGTGGGAACGGGTATCGATGTGACGATCCGCGAGCTGGCGGAGACTGTCCGCGAAGTGGTTGGTTTTGCGGGCGAATTGGTTTTCGATCCTTCCAAGCCCGATGGCACCCCCCGCAAGCTCACGGATGTATCGCGCATCCACGCGACCGGCTGGCGGGCGGAGATTCCCCTGGACGAGGGGATACGGCGCACCTACGGCGATTTTTGCCGCGATCTCGCGTCTGGCGAGGTTCGGCTCGGGTAGAAGAAAGAAAGGCTTTACCCGGTCGGAATTTTGTTCAACGCTACCGGGTCATGCGCCTTTTTCCACGTTTCTGCATCGGTTTCCTGCTTGTTGTTTTGGTGGCTTCCTGCGGGAAGAAGCCCGAGATCGATCCGAGTGCGACGGTGGTGGGTGCGCAGAACCCGACCCGTCCGGATCTGGTGCGGGACGAGGATCCCTTTCCGGTGGTCAACGATCCGTCCCTGTACAACGAGGATTTGGCCGACGAAGGGTTGTTCGCGCGTGGTGCCGGCTTCGATATCCTCTCGGGGAACCAGGTGCGGGGTGTATTTCCCACGATCTACTTCGACTTCGACCAGAGCTTCATTCGTCCGGCAGACCGTTCGGCTCTGGACCAGGTCGCCGAGTCCCTGAGGGAGAGTCCCTCGGACTATCTGCTGGTGGAGGGCTATTGCGATTGGAAAGGCACGACCGAGTACAACCTCGCTCTTGGCGACCGCCGTGCGACCAGCGTCAAGAATTATCTGGTCAATCTCGGCATCGACTCCTCCCGGATCGAAATTCTTTCGAAGGGCGACCTCGAGGCCGACACCGATGCGGGACCCGAAGGGCGCGCTTTGGACCGGAAGGCCGAACTCGTCATCGTGCGCCCGTAGGCGAGGGGCGGACCGCTGGCTTGCGGAGCCCCCCTTACCCGGTCGGGGTAAGGGCGGATTACGGGTACGACCGTCGAGTGCGATTACGGCTATGACGGCGGGGCACTACCGACAAGTCTCGCCGACCAGTCCTTCAAAGCGGAGTTCGACGAAGGACACCAGGTCGCGGAGGCGTTCCCCTCCACATTCATCGGGGAAATGCGCTGAAGCTTCGCGGGCTTTGTTCGTCTGCACGTTGAAGATATCGGCTACCCTGGGCACAACGCCGTAGTCATCCATCATGCGCCCGACGTCGGCGTTGCCGTTCAAACCGGTCTCGCGGAGCCGGTCTTCCAGATCGGCGCGTGCGGACCCGTTCAGACCCTCGAAGAGCAAGAGGAAGGGAAGGGTGCCTTTGCCACTGGCAAGATCGGTGCCGAGAGTCTTGCCGATCCTCTCTTCCCGACCGATGACATCCACGAGATCGTCGTAGATTTGGTAGGCGATGCCCAGGTGCCTGCCGAATTCCGCCGCTGAATCGCCGAGGTCCGGTCCGGGAGCCCCAAGGAGGGCACCCAGGCGGCAGGAAGCGGCAAAAAGCACGGCGGTTTTCCTTTCGATGATGCGGAAGTAGCGTGCGAAATCGTTTCCTGATCCGCGCGGATCGAGCGACTGTTCGATTTCGCCAGCACAGACCTTTCGGGTGGCTTCCGACACCACGCGGCAGACCTCGGTGGTCGGAAAACGGCTCGCCAACTGGAGGGACTGGGCGAAAAGGGCGTCGCCCAGCAGCACTGCCGCGGAGGTGCCGAAGTTTTGGGAGACGGTGGGATGATCGTGACGGAGATCGGCACCGTCGAGGATATCGTCGTGCACCAGGGTTGCCAGATGGACCAGTTCGACCACCGCCGCCGCCCGGACCAGGGATTCGTCGAAGGAACCGTTGCGACCCGCACCGGTTAAAAAGAGGGCGAGGGGGCGCAGACGCTTGCCGCCGTGGGCCAGCGCGTAGTCCACCAGGTCCTGCAGCTCCATCTCGAAGTCGTTCCGGATGTCGCGCAGGAACACCTCCAGTCGGCTGAGAAACGGACCGGCGGTGGAGAAAAACGCTTCCGTTTCAGCGATGAGAGGCGGTTCGTTCTCTGTGGCGGTGGATGGCATTCGAAGGGAGAGGCTAGGGCATTCCGGGTGAAACGCAAGCGGGAGAGTGGTCGCGCGTGCTTACGAACCGGGCTTGACCGGCGGAATGGCCTGAAGATCGTCGGGCAGATCATCGGGCGAGAAGGTTTCGACCTCCAGGGAAACCAGCGGCACGAAAGGAACCGGGAAGTCAACGGCGGCGTTGCTGCGGTCCACCAGAACCGCGAGTGCGACCGGATCGGCCCTCTGGGCGCGGACGATTTCGACGGCTTCGAGTGCCCGACCGCCGCGGGTGACCACATCCTCCACGATCAGAACTTTCTCTGCGGGGGACAGTTGGAAGTTCCGGCGCAGAGCCAGTTTGTCATCGACTTTTTCCAGGAAAACGAACCGTGCGCCCGACTGGCGTGCGACTTCCTGGCCGATCACCAGTCCACCCATGGCCGGAGCCACAACGGTTTCGAAGGAAGCCCCTTCCAGCCTGGCCAGGAGGCGGGAGGCCAGATCGGTGACCTTGTCCATGTATTGGCACACCATCGCGCATTGGAAAAACCGTCGGCTCCGCAGTCCGGACCGCAGGATGAAATGTCCTTCGAGCAGGGCACCGCTTTCGCGGAAGATACGCAAGACCGCTTCGTCGTCGTCCATGGGCGGGAAACGTAGCCGCCCCGGTCCTGCCACTGCAAGCCGCATGTGGCGGATGGGGTTCGGTGGTCATGCAGAAATTCGACCGAGTGCTGCCTCGATCTCGTCCAGATGGGCCATGGCGGGGGCGGTTCCGGTGCGGGTTACTGAGAGGGCGGCGGCCTGGTTGGCGAAGGCGCAGGACCGGGAGAGGTCACCGCCGAAGCGTTGGCGGGCCGCCGCGAAGGCTCCCACGAAGGCGTCGCCCGCGCCGGTGGTGTCCACCACCTTGATCCCGCGAACCGCCGGAATGCGCTCGAATCCCGAATCGTGGCTCAGGTGGACTCCTGCGGCACCCAGGGTCACGATGACCACTTCCGGGCCAAGTTTGCGGCAGAGTTTGTGGAGTTCCTCCGGCTCCACTTCTGCGACTGCCGGGCCATCCGGCACGTCGAGGCCCCGTATCCGGGCGATGGCCGCGAATTCGGATTCGTTCGGAATGAGGATGTCCACATCGTCGATCATGGCGGGATCGAGGTCGTCCCGCAGGGGAGCGGGATTCAGGATGCGGGTCTTTCCCATTTTTCCGGCGCGGCGGAGAACGTCGGCCACCGCACCGAGATCGCACTCGAGCTGGCAAACCACGGCTGCGGAATCGGTGATCCAGGCGTCGTCCACGTCTTCCGGGCGGAGCATTTCGTTGGCACCCAGGGCGACGACGATCTCGTTTTGGCCGGTGTTGTCGAACAGGATCGCGGCGGTGCCGGTGGATGCATCGGGATAGACGGCCAAGCGGTCTTCGATGCCCTCGTTGCGGTAGAATCTCCGTACATCGTCGGCGAAGGTGTCGTCACCGACCGCCCCGACGAAGACGACCTCGGCACCGGCCCTCCGAGCCGCCACGGCCTGATTGCTGCCTTTGCCGCCGGGCCCGGTCAGAAAACGACCGACAACGGTTTCGCCTGGTGACGGAAACCGGGAGGTGGAAAAGGTGAGGTCTTGTACGAAACTGCCGACGACAAGAAGGGGTGCGCTCATGCGGGCGAGGGAATCGTTGGGGCGGTGTTTTGGCAAGTCCGGGCGTCGGAATATCCGCCCGCGCGGCTGGAACGGCTTGCTTCTGTGCCTCGGGTCGCACAGGGTGGGGTCATGTTTACCGGTTTGGTGGAAACGGCGGGTCGGATCGTGCGGTTCTGCGAGGGTTCGTCGGCTTACGAATTGGAGATCGACCACGGCGGAGTGTTGGAAGGGATCGCCTTGGGTGACTCCGTTGCGGTCAACGGTTGTTGTCTGACCGCAGCGCGACTGGACGGTGACCGGGTGGGCTTCGATCTGCTTGCGGAGACCGTGCGGTTGACCGGATTCAGCGGGCTGTCGGAGGGGAATCTCGTGAATCTGGAGCGCAGCCTGCTCCCGACCTCGCGGATGGGGGGACACTTTGTGAGCGGCCATATCGATGGAACGGGGGAGGTGCGGGTCTTCGAGCCACGCGGCAAAGACCACTACCTGCGGGTTCGTTGCGGCGCGGAACATCTTCACTATCTCGCGCCCAAGGGTTCGATCGCGTTGGACGGCATCTCGTTGACCGTGGCAGACGTTTTGGAGGACGGGTTCGCGGTCTGGCTGATTCCCCACACCCTGGAGGTGACGAATCTGCGGGAGCGGGAGAGAGGGGACGCCGTGAATCTGGAGTTCGATCTGTTGGCCAAGTATGTGGAGAGAATGATGGACCGGCGTGCCGCTCCCTCGTCGGGATCGACCGAGGGAGGACCGGATTGATGGAAGCGACCCTGCTCGGACTCCTGCGCGATGAGCTGAAGCTGCTGCGTGGTCAGGGCGTGGAGGCCGTTGCCGTATCGGACGAGGCGATGGCCGGCATTCACCCCTATATCCGCGCGGAGTAGACAGAAAACGTCAGCAGCGGGCGCGAGAGTCGCGTCGAACCTCGAGAAACGGCATCCGGGCCGGAAACGGAGAGTCCCCGGATCGTGTTGCCGGAGGACAAGCCTTCGGTCCCGGGTGGGTCCGCAAGCGGATCGGCGGAGAGCACCATCCCCTCCACCCCACCCGTCGTGGAGGTCGGCGGTGGAGACAAGAAGGAACAGTGGGATCGGCTGCGCGAGCGGGTCCTTTCCTGCCCGGTCTGCAGGGAGCACTTGAACCCGGGGAAGAACGTCGTCTTCGGAACGGGAAACATCGACGCCGATGTGTTTTTCTGTGGTGAGGCACCCGGTGCCGACGAGGAGACGCAGGGGGAACCCTTTGTGGGAAAGGCCGGCGAACTGCTCGACGGGATGATCCGCGCCATGGGGTTGCGCCGGGAGGATGTTTACATCGGGAACATAATGAACTGGCGTCCGCGAACCGACAGTGGCTTCGGGAACCGTCCGCCGACGGACGAGGAGATGGCCTTCTGTCTCCCCTATCTCCGTGCGCAGGTCGAGGTCGTCCGCCCAAGGGTTCTGGTCGCCCTCGGGGGCACGGCCACCAAGGGGCTTCTGGGGATCGAGACCAAGGGCCGGATGGGGCGTCTGCGCGGAACCTGGCGCGAGTTCGACGGAATTCCGGTCATGGTGACGTTTCACCCGTCCTATCTTCTGCACCAGGGTTCCCTGGCCCGGAAGCGGATGGTCTGGGAGGATTTGCTCCAGGTGATGGAGCGGCTGCAGATGCCGATCTCCGAAAAGCAGCGCGGCTATTTCCTGGCGGCCTTGAAAAGCGGGGCTTCCTGACATTCGATTTCACGCACGATGGATGAATTGAGTTCGCAGGAGAAGGTCTCCGCTGCCGGGTGGACATGTGAGGACGCCCTCGATTTGTACGGGGTCCGCGAGTGGAGTGCAGGATATTTCGACATCTCGGAAAAGGGCGAAGTCGAGGTGATCCCGAGCGCGGAGGGCGACGGTGTGCGTCTGTCACTCCCGCGGATCGTTGATGGACTGCGCAAGCGGGGGATCGCCATGCCGGTGCTGCTGCGGTTTCCGGAAATTCTCGACCGCCAGATTGAGGCACTCAACGACGAGTTCGCCGCTGCGATGCATGAGTACGGTTACTCGGGCGGATACCGCGGGGTGTATCCGATCAAGGTCAATCAGCAGGAACAGGTGGTAGAGGAGGTTTGCGCTTCGGGCGCACGGTTCGGGCACGGTCTCGAGGCCGGGAGCAAGGCGGAGCTGATCGCCGCACTGGCCTATCTGCACCACCGCGATGGCTTGTTGGTCTGCAACGGATACAAGGATGAGAAATTCATCGAACTCGGCCTCTACGCACGGCGTATCGGGATCGATTGCGTGTTCGTGATCGAAACGCCGATCGAGGTCGATCTGATCCTGCGGACGGCGGAGCGGTTGGACATCCGCCCGAAGGTGGGAATCCGGGTACGCCTTTCCTCGTGTGGAGGGGGGCATTGGAAGGATTCGGGAGGGGACAGGAGCGTGTTCGGACTGAACACCGCGCAGTTGATGGACTGCGTGGACCGGTTCCGGGAGGCCGGGTATCTCGATTGTGTGCGGTTGTTGCACTATCACCTTGGTTCGCAGATTCCGAACATCCGCGACGTCCGGACCTCGCTGACCGAGGCCTGCCGCGTGTATGTCGGTCTGATCGAGGAAGGGGTGCCCATGGGCATCCTCGACATCGGCGGGGGGCTCGCCGTGGATTACGAAGGGTCCAGGTCGGACACCGGAGGCAGCCGCAACTACTCGATCCGCGAGTATTGTCACGACGTGGTGGAGACGGTGAAGGGCCAGCTCGACACCGCCGGTGTGCCGCATCCGCTCCTGGTCTCCGAATCGGGCCGGGCCAGTGCCGCCTACTACTCGGTGTTGCTCGTCGATGTGCTGGATACGAATCGGTTCGAGCCCGACCTGGACCCCGCCGAAGTGGGGGAGGACGCCCACTACCTGATCAAGCATTCGCTCGATGTGGGCAGGTCTCTGAACGTGGACAATCTCCAGGAGTGCTACAACGACGCTTTTTACTACCGCGACGAGATTCGGCAACTTTTCCAGGCAGGGGCGTTGGGGCTGCGGGAGCGCAGTCTCGGCGAG
>CAYVUQ010000086.1:4878-7064 GCA_964454915.1 uncultured Puniceicoccaceae bacterium | reverse complement strand
GCGCAAGGTCAGGGAGGTCGCCGCCGGGCGCAGCCCGGTCATAGCCGGTGCCGGGTCGAACTCAACCAAGGAGGCCCTGCACTATTCGCGCGAGGCCGAGCAGGCGGGTGCCGACGCCCTCCTTCTCGTGGCACCCTACTACAACAAGCCGAACCAGGAAGGGCTTTTCCTCCACTTCTCGGCGATCGCCGAAGCCGTCCGCCTGCCCATCCTGCTGTACTCGATCCCCTCGCGCTGCGGGATCGAGATCGGAGTGGAAACCGTGGCCAGGCTCCACGAAGCACACCCCCACATCTGCGGGATCAAGGAAGCGGGTGGAACTCCCGACCGGGTGACCGCCCTGACGAAACGGCTCGGACCGGATTTCGCAGTCATGAGCGGAGACGATTCCCTGACCCTGCCGTTCCTGGCCGTGGGTGCCACCGGGGTGGTGAGCGTGGCGTCCAATCTGCTCGTCAAGCCGCTGCGCGAAATGGTCGAGGTCTATCGGAGCGATCCTGCGGCGGCGGCGGCCATCCACGCCCGGCTGGCCCCGCTTTTCTCGGTGCTGTTCGTCGAGCCGAATCCGGTCCCGGTCAAGTTCGCCCTGGCCGAAAGCGGTATCATTTCCAGCCCGGAGGTCCGGCTCCCGCTCGCCCCCTTGTCGGACGAGAACAAGGCCCTGATCCGCTCCGTTCTCAAGGATATCGGGTGAGCCAACGAACCGTGCCGGGATGCGGACGCGCGGCGATGATCTGGCTATACCGCTGTCTGTTCCCCCTCGCCTTTCTGGTCGGACTGCCCTTTTACGCGCGACGGATGCTCAAGCGGGGCGGCTACCGCCAGCGATTCGGCGACCGGTTCGGCTTCGCTCCCACTCCGCCACCACGGAGAGACGGAGCAACCCTGTGGTTCCAGGCCGTCAGCGTGGGCGAGGTGCTGGCAATCGAGCCGGTTGTGCGCCGTCTGCGCACAGAGCATCCGGACGCCAACCTCTACCTGACCACAACGACCAGCACCGGCTTCGCTCTCCTGAACACCCGTGACACGGGAGCGGACTGGACAGGCTACTTTCCCATCGATTTCGCCCCTGCCAGCACCCGTTTCTGGCGCAGGCTCCGACCCGACCTGTGCATCCTCATGGAGGGCGAACTCTGGCCGGAGCACCTCCACCAGGCTTGTCGGCGGGCGGTGCCGGTTCTTCTGGTCAATGCCAGGCTCTCGGACCGGTCGTTCCGGCGGTATCGTGCGCTCGGTCCGCTCGGGCGCGGCATGTTCGGCATGGTTTCCCGGATTCTGGCCGCATCTTCCGAGGATGCCGGGCGCATCCGGTCAATCGCCCCCGCAGCGGTCGAAGTGGAGACCTCCGGGAATCTCAAGTTCGACGTGGAGTTCCCCCCCCGTCCCGTTGGACCGGCGCGCACCGCCGAGCTGCGGACACTCGGTCTGTGCGAAAACGCGGACGAACCGCCGCTCCTCCTGCTGGGCTCCTCGACCTGGCCGGGCGAGGAAGAGGTGCTCTGCCGGGTGCTCGATCAACTGCTGCGCACGGGAACGGCGGCGAAACTCCTCCTGGTACCACGCCACGCCGAACGTCGCGCCGACGTCTGTGCCTCCGTTGAACGCTCCGGGCTGGCCTTTTCCCTGCGCAGCACCGACGGCCCCGCCGACCCGGAGAATCCCGTGTACATCGCCGATACGACCGGCGAGCTCCGCCGCTTCACCGCCCTGGCCGACCTCGCCTTCATCGGGAAGAGCCTTCCCCCCAACGATGGCGGCCAGACTCCGATCGAAGCCGCCGCCTACGGAGTGCCCATGGTGTACGGCCCGGGCATGACCAACTTCAAGGCAGCCTGCCGGGGTCTGGAGGCTGCCGACGCCGCACTACGCTGCGAAACATCCGAAAACACCGCTGAAACCCTTCTGGAACTGGCCCGCGACCCGGGCCGCAGAAAGGAAATCTCTGACAACGCGGTCCGCTGGCACCAGGCCAACCGCGGTGCGGTCGAGCGGACGGTGGCCGCCATCGGCGCGATGATCACCCGAAGAGCAGGCGGGCCGGGTCCTCAATGAACTTCTTGACCGCCACCAGAAAGCCGACCGCTTCCCTGCCATCGACGATCCGGAGATCGTAGGAGACTGCCAGATACAACATCGCGCGGAAGACCACCAGGACGTCCACGCCGGCGTCCACCGCTCGCGCGAGG
>CAYVUQ010000086.1:3610-4868 GCA_964454915.1 uncultured Puniceicoccaceae bacterium | reverse complement strand
TCCGGTGATCGTAGGAGAGTGCCAGATACATCATCGGGCGGATGACCACCTGGCCGTCCACAGCCACCGGTCTCTCCTGGATCGTATGCATTCCGAGGATACCGCTTTGCGGCGGGTTGATGATGGGGGTGGACAACAAGGATCCGAAAACCCCTCCGTTGGTGATTGAAAACACGCCGCCCTGCAGGTCCTCGATGGTGATCTTCCCCTCCCGGGCCTTCTTCGCATAGTCTCCGAGCGAATTCTCGATTTGCCCCATGGAAAGACTGTCGCAATCGCGCAGGACCGGAACCAGCAGCCCGCGGTCGGTGCTGACCGCCACCCCGATGTCGAAATAGTGGTTGCGAACCAGATCCTCGCCCTCCAGGCGTGCGTTCAGCGCCGACACCTCCTTGAGTGCCCCGACCACCGCCTTCACGAAAAAGGACATGAATCCGAGCTTCACCCCGTGCCGGGCCACGAAGTCGTCCTGATGCTTCTTGCGCAAAGCGATCACCGCGCTCATATCCGCTTCGTTGAACGTGGTCAGGATGGCCGATTCGTTCTGCACCGAAACGAGGCGATTGGCGATGCTTCTGCGCAACGGGCTCAACTTCGTGCGCGACTCCCTGTCCCCGTCTGCGTGGCTCTCACCGGAACCTCCGCCGCGCGAGGTCTCCGGCGCAGCCGATACCTCCCGAACCGCCGGTGCTTCGCGATCATCACCCGCAGGCTTCTCCGTTGACTGCGCCTCGTCCTCCCCGGGCTCCTCGTCTTCACCACGCTTTTCGAGCGCGGCGAGCATATCGCCCTTGGTGACGCGACCGCCCTTTCCGGTGCCCTTGACCTCGGACGGGTCCAGACCGCTCTCTTCGGCGATCCTGCGGACCGCCGGGGACGGTGTCGGGGCGGAGGCGGCCTTGTCGGTCTCTCCGGAATCGTCCCCGGAACCGGAATCACCGTCACCCGAATCGGAAGCCTCTTTCTCCTTGCCTTCGCCATCCCCTTCGGCGGGGGCGGAGGCGGAATCGCCGGAATCATCGATCTCGGCGATCACCTGACCGATCTCGACCTCGTCGCCTTCCGAAACCTTGAGGGAGATCACGCCGGAAACCTCGGCGGTGCCTTCGGAGGTGATCTTGTCGGTCTCCAGAACAAGCAGCGGCTCGTCGTGCTCCACCCACTCGCCGTCCGACTTCGACCACTCCGCGAGGATGCCCTCGGTGATCGATTCGCCAACCTCTGGAATCGTGATCTCAACCGCCATCGTGCTCTCCGC
>CAYVUQ010000086.1:0-3600 GCA_964454915.1 uncultured Puniceicoccaceae bacterium | reverse complement strand
AGAACCTGGTCTTTCTCGACCCGATCGCCGTCCTTGACCTGCCAACCGGCCAGTATGCCCGACGAGATGGACTCGCCGAGAGAGGGAACTTTCACTTCAGTCGCCATGGGAATTTTTTGCCAGGTTTTGGTATCTTTGTTTTCTCAGCCCCGCAGGGCCTCGTTGAGAAGAGCTTCCTGCTCCTCGCGGTGCCGCGCCAGAAACCCGGTCGCCGGGCTGGCACTGGGCTGGCGACCCGCGTAGTGCGGACGCTTGCCAAAAGCGTTTTCCAATCGCGGCGCGAGAAACGTCCACGCCCCCATGTTGCGGGGTTCCTCCTGGCACCAGACGATGCGGGAGGCCTTTTCGTAGGGCTTGCAGACTTCCAGCAGCAGGTTTTCGTTGAAGGGGTAGTATTGCTCGACCCGGACCAGGGCCACGTCGTCGATCCCCTCCTTTTCGCGCACTTCCAGCAGATCGTAATAGACCTTTCCGGAGCAGAGGACCAGGCTGCGGGCCTTTTTCGGGGGCTGCGGATCCTGGAGGATGGAGTTGAAACAATCGTCGGTGAACTCCGCGCGGCGGGACACCGCCCGTTTGTGGCGGAGCAGGCTCTTCGGGCTGAGGATGACCAGAGGCTTGCTGAACTTGCGGCGCATCTGCCGCCGCAGAACGTGGAAATACTGGGCGGGTGTCGTCAGGTTACAGACCTGGATATTGTTCTCCGCGCAGTTCTGGAGGAAACGCTCGGGACGGGCCGACGAGTGCTCGGGCCCCTGCCCCTCGTAGCCGTGCGGAAGCAGCAGGACGATCCCGGAAATGCGCTGCCACTTGGATTCGCTCGCGAAGATGAATTGGTCGATGACCACCTGCGCACCGTTCGCGAAGTCGCCGAACTGGGCCTCCCAAATTCCGAGCATCTCGGGATATTCGAGCGAATACCCGTAGTCGAAACCGAGAACCGCCGCCTCGGACAGAAGCGAGTTGTGCACGCAGAACCGCGCCTGCTCTTCGCCCACATGGTTGAGCGGCACATATCGCTCTCGGGTCTCCATGTCGTAAATGGCCGCATGGCGATGGCTGAAGGTGCCACGCTCGCTGTCCTGCCCGGAGATCCGCACGGGCGTTCCCTCGCGCAAAAGAGTCCCGAACGCCAGGCTTTCGCCGAGGGCCCAGTCGAGCCCCGTGTCCTCGTCGAACGCCTTCCACTTGTTCTTGAGCTGCCGCTCAATCTTGGGATTGACCTTGAGGTGCTCGGGCACCCAGGTGAGGGTACGGGCGACCGCATCGAGGTCTTCGGGCGATACCCTGGTTTCGATGGTCTCGAAATTGTACTCCGGCTGGAAGACCGCGTTGGAACCCTCGAAAACATCGGTGTCGCTTTTCAGGGGGGTGCCGGATTTGGCGTCCTGAAACGCTTTTTCAAGACTCTCCGAAATCTCGCGGTCGATCTCCTCGATCCGACCCTCGGGCAATACGTTCTCCGCCAGCAGGCGATCCCGCAGATCCTGCCGGGGCGACCGCATCTCCGAGATGGCCTTGTAGAGCACGGGCTGGGTAAAGGCGGGCTCATCCGCCTCGTTGTGCCCGTGCTTGCGGTAGCAGACGATGTCCAGGAAGACGTCCTCCTGGTAGGCCGCGCGAAAGTCCACAGCCAGCCGGGCGGCGTGCGCCACCGCCAGGGGATCGTTGCCGTTCACGTGCAGGATCGGTGCCTCAATCATCTTCGCTACATCGGTGCAATAGCGGCTGGAGCGGGCATCCGACGGATCGGTCGTGAACCCGATCTGATTGTTGACCACGATGTGCACCGTCCCGCCGGTGCGGTAACCCTTGAGCTTGGAAAAATTGCACACCTCGGCGACCACCCCCTGCCCCGCGACCGCGGCATCGCCATGGACCAGGATCGGGAGCACCCGCTTGCGCTCAAGATCGCCGCGGATCCGTTGCCGGGCGCGCGCCTTCCCCTGCACAACCGAGTCAACGGCCTCCAAATGGCTGGGGTTGGCAGCCAGGCGAATTTCAATCGGATCGCCCGAGTCGGTGTGGATGCGGTTGTCGTAACCGAGGTGGTACTTCACGTCGCCCGACGGCGAACCTTCCTTATCCGGCATAAAATCAGGCGAAAACTCCCGGAATATGTAGGCCTGCGACTTGCCCACGATGTTGGCGAGCACGTTCAACCGGCCACGGTGCGCCATCCCCATCACGATCTCCTCGATTCCGAGCGAGGGCAGGCGCTGGATGATGGCGTCCAACGCGGTGATCAGCGATTCCCCGCCTTCAAGGGAAAAGCGCTTCTGCCCGACGAACCGGGAATGCAGGAGATGCTCGAAATCCTCCGCCTCGGCGATCTTCGTGTAGATCCGCTCCATCTCCTCCCCGGAAAAATCCGGCGCGAAACAGGTCGGTTCGATCCTCGACTGGATCCAGCGCCGTTTCGCCGTGTCCTGCATGTGAACGTACTCGATCCCGACCGCCCCGCAATACGTGCGCCGCAGGCGGTCCATCAGATCGCGCGCTGTCAAAGACCCCTCGCACTGGAAATTCCCCGTATCAAAGACCTGGTCCAGATCGACATCGTCCAGCCCCAGGCGGTCCAGACACAAACGCGGATTGGGTACGACTCCGCGCGCCAGCGGATTCACGTCGGCCTGGGTATGGCCCATCGACCGAAAGGCGTAGATGGCACCGATTACCCGCGCCTGCACCCGGGGGTCCACCTCCGACCGCTCGCCCGGAGAAAGTGCCGCCGCCGTGCCGTTCGATCCGTTGGCATACTTCTCCGCCAGCTCGAATCCCTCGAAAAACGCCCGCCACTCGGAGTCCAGAAGATCGGGGTCCCGCCGCCAGCTGCGGTATTGGTCCTCAATCAGATCATCGTTGGCGCGGGTCGCGAATGTGTGTCGGTTCATCGGTCCTCGGGAAGTGCGGGAAAACCAGCACTTTGGAACAGGGTGAAGGGGGCGTCAAGTGCTCTCGCGTTTATTCATCTTGACATCAAGACAGTTTTTCTGCCGATCAGAAATCCGAGGCCCATGGCCAGGGTCAGCAGGGGCACGAGAACGAGGATGGGGATACCGCCGGACCGTGGAGGCTTGCTCCCCGAAATGTTTTCTCCTGCGTTCTCTGCACTCTCGGAGAGGGCGCGGGCCAGGCCGGAAATCAGACCGCCCGCATTCCAGTTGACCTCAATCGAATAATCCAGCAAGGCCTCGACCTCCGCAACGGCGTCCAGGTATGCGTCGATACGGTCGGCCTTCACCATGGCCGCCCGGCCGTCGAACCGATGGGCGAGGACGAGTGTCCTCCCCGTCTGGCTAACGCGGAGGGAATAGTCGAACCACTCGTTTTCCACCCGGTGTTCCTCCGGTTCGAAGACCGAATTGTCGGGGAGGCGGATGCGGATGGTCTGTTCCACCCGGTTGGGCCGCGCGAGGGAGAAGGGCTGGGAGCGGATGCGTTGCGAGGGCCGCGCGATACGGTCGCTGATCATGTCCGCCGAAAAAGTTTGAAGTCCGGTATCTTCGGGAAATATCCGGGGCAATTCATACCGCTCGGTCACTGTGAGACGGTTCTCCCGGCGGTCATCCTCGACGGTCGGAATCTCCTGATCGGACA
>CAYVUQ010000085.1:1855-7111 GCA_964454915.1 uncultured Puniceicoccaceae bacterium | reverse complement strand
ACAAGAACACCATCAAGATCATCGGCAGCGAGACGGACAGCCACGCGCAGGCCTATTTTGTTTACGACAGCAAGAAGTCCGGGGCGATGACGGTTTCCCATCTCCGTTTCGGCCCCGAACCGATTCACGCACCCTACCTGATCTCCAACGCTGGATTCGTCGGCTGCCACCAGTTTTCCTTTATCGACCGTTTCGACGTTCTCTCGCAGGCGGCCGAAGGTGCGGTCTTCCTCCTCAACGCCCCCCACGGCCCCGATGCGATCTGGGACCGGCTGCCCCGGGAGGTCCAGGAGACCATCATCGCCAGAAAGCTCCGGTTCTTCGTCATCGACGCCTACAAAGTCGCACGCGAGGCGGAAATGGGCAACCGGATCAACACGGTCATGCAGACCTGTTTCTTCGCGATTTCGGGTATCCTGCCGCGCGACGAGGCCATCGCCAAAATCAAATCGGCCATCGAAAAGACCTACGGGCGGAAGGGACGCCCGGTGGTCGAGAAGAACTTTGCGGCGGTGGACCGCTCGCTCGCCAACCTGCACGAAGTGGAAGTGCCCTCTGCGGGGACCTCGGACCGGGAAATGATCCCGCCAGTGCCGGTCGAATCCCCCGATTTCGTCCAGCGGGTCACCGGTGTCATGCTCTCCGGAAAGGGTGACCTTCTTCCCGTCTCGGCCTTCCCCGTGGACGGCACCTGGCCGACAGCGACCAGCCAGTGGGAGAAGAGGGGAATTGCCCAGGCGATCCCGGTATGGGAGCCCGACCTTTGCATCCAATGCGTAAAGGGCCCACTGTTCTGCCCCCACGCCGCCAACCCCGCCAAAGCTTAACCCGCGGAAGAAGCCGACAAACTGCCCGCGGTACTCCCTTCCAGAAAGTTCAAGTCGAAGGAGGTTGAGAACTTTCTCTTCACCATCCAGACCGCTCCCGAGGATTGCACTGGCTGCAATCTTTGCGTGACCATTTGCCCGGCCAAGGACAGGAAGAATCCCGGGCGCAAGGCAATCAACATGACGCCGCTGGAAGATGTCCTCGAAGAGGAAAAGGCGAACTACGAAAACTTCCTCCGGCTTCCCGACACCGACACCTCGCAGATGAAACTCGACATCAAGTCGAGCCAGCTCCGGCGACCCCTGTTCGAGTACTCCGGGGCCTGCGCGGGTTGCGGCGAGACGCCCTACATCAAACTTCTCACCCAGTTGATCGGCGACCGTCTGGTCGTAGCCAACGCCACCGGATGCTCCTCCATCTACGGCGGCAACCTTCCGACCACTCCCTACTCTGTCAACGCGGACGGGCGCGGACCAGCCTGGTCCAACTCTCTGTTCGAGGACAACGCCGAATTCGGATTCGGCATGCGCTTCGGTATCGACATGAGGACGCGAATGGCACGCGACCTTCTCGCTTCCCTCGGCGGCCCCCTGGGCGACGAAAGGGTCCGCGGGATACTGGAGGCCCCGCAGGCGACCGAAGGCGAGATTGTGGCGCAACGTTCCCGGGTTTCCGAACTGGTCAGCGCACTCGAAAAATGCGCCGAACCGGAAGCGAAGAAACTTCTCGAACTGACCGACTATCTCGTCCGCAAATCGGTCTGGTGCATCGGGGGCGACGGGTGGGCGTACGACATCGGATTCGGAGGCCTGGACCATGTTCTGGCAAGCGGACGGAACATCAACATCCTGGTTCTCGACACGGAGGTCTATTCGAACACCGGCGGTCAGGCGTCCAAGTCAACGCCTATCGGGGCGGTGGCCAAGTTCACGGCGGGCGGCAAGGGGATTGCGAAAAAGGACCTCGGTCTGCTCGCCATGGGCTACGGCCATGTGTATGTCGCCAGCGTAGCCATTGGGGCCAAGGACACCCAAACCCTCGACGCTCTCGCGGAAGCGGACTCGTACGACGGCCCCTCCCTCGTGATCGCCTACAGCCATTGCGTCGCCCACGGCTACAACCTGAACTTCGGGATGGACCAGCAGCGCAACGCGGTCCGTTCCGGCTACTGGCCCCTCCTGCGCTACGATCCGCGAAGGACGGATGAGGGTGCCAACCCGCTTCAACTCGATTCTGCCGCACCCCGCATACCTCTCTCCGATTTCATGGAGAACGAGGTCCGCTTCCGCATGTTGTCCCTGACCGATCCAGGCCGTGCCAAAGCCCTGCGGGAACTGGCTGAAAAGAAGATCGCCCTTCGATACGAAAAATACAGCCACCTCGCTGCTGCGAACGGCTCCAACCCCTGATCCCCCATGCCCGTCAGTCTGGAAACCACCTACCTCGGCCTCCCGCTCAAGCACCCCATCATCGCGGGAGCGTCCCCTCTCGTGGACTACATGGACAAGGTCCGCGCCCTCGAGGATGCCGGCGCGGCCGCCATCGTCATGCATTCCCTCTTCGAGGAACAGGTGCTGCACAACGCCGAAGGTGCGGAGGCCCACCTCCACGGCCCGGAGGAAACCTTTGCCGAAGCGACGTCGTATTTCCCCTCGACGGTCGATTTCGCCCTCGGGCCGGACACCTACCTCGACCAGATTTCGCGCATCAAAGAGGCGGTAGCGGTGCCCGTGATCGGCTCACTCAACGGACGGACCCCGGGCGGATGGACGCACTTCGCGACCGACATCGTCTCAGCTGGTGCCGACGCCCTAGAACTGAACCTCTACGCCCCGCCGACCGGCGCGGAGACCTCGGCGGGCGAAATCGAGGACGAAGCGGTCGGGATCGTAGCAAGCGTGTGCGCTGCGGTAAACGTTCCGGTTGCCGTCAAACTTTCGCCCTACTTCACATCCCTGCCTCACTTCGTCCGGCGTCTGGCCGACTCGGGAGCAACGGGGGTGGTTTTATTCAATCGCTTCTACCAGCCGGATATCGACATCGAGAATCTGGAAACACTCACAACGCTCCATCTCTCGACGAGCGAGGATCTTCTTCTCCGTCTGCGCTGGTTGGCGATTCTGCGTGACCGTCTTCCGGTTGGGCTGTCGTGCTCCGGCGGCGTCCACACCGCCGAGGATGTGATCAAGTCCGTCATGGCCGGGGCCGATACCGTGCAATTGGTCAGCTGCCTCCTGCGCCATGGTCCGGCACGACTGGGGGAGATTCTGCGGAAGACGGAGCTGTGGTTGGAGGAATTCGAATACACCTCGATCGATGACGCCCGCGGCAGCATGAGCCACAGCCGCACCCCGAACCCGGAAGCAGTGGAACGCGCGAACTATCTGAAAATCCTCCAGAGCTGGAAGCCCTGAACAAGGTTCAACGCTGGATCGACTGGAAGAAAGCAAACTGCCACTCCCCTTCCAAAAGGCGGAGTTCCACCCGCGCCTTTCCTTTCCTGGCCCGTCGTTGCCCGCCGGGACGGATGACCTCCCCGCGCACTTCCACATCGGCAACCGCGACCCCCTCCTCGGGGAATTCCACGCCGCCCACATCCATCTCCACCTCGACCCGAACTCCGGATTCCACCGCGGACAGGTAGAGCCCCGCAAGCTGGTCGGGCGTAAAAGTACCGTTGACCGGGGCCTGCCGTGCCTCGATCACAACCGGATCGGCGAAGAGGTCCCGGAAATCCGCCACGACCCGGGCACGCCCCATCAAGCCGGATGCGGGGGGCTCGTCCAGTACCTCCAACAACTCGGAAAATCTTGCCCTCACGCGCTCTTCCCCGGTTTTCCGCAGACCGAACCAGAGCGCAACCGCGGCCAAAACGGAGACGGCGAGGATGATCAGAACCGGGCGGGAAACGCCACCGCAGGCATTCAAATCTGCGGTCCTGCAGCCGAGGGTAGGGGACTTGCACATGGCCGGATGTTGCCGAAACCGAGGGGTAAATCCAAGGCCGAACCCGCAACTGCATCGAACTTCGGTCAGCACTTGCGCTGACCCGCTCCTCCCCTAGCCTGCCCATCATGGAATCAAAAGCCGCAGTGCCAGAAATCCTCACCGACAGCTTCCGCGAACACGCGCGGCACTACATCCCATCGGAACCGGATGAACAATCGTCCATGCTCGAGACCCTCGGGCTCAGGTCTCTCGAGGACCTTTTCCAGCACATTCCCGCGAACATTCGCTTCGCCGCACCCCCGCCCCTGCCGGAGGAACTGGATGCGGACGCGGCAAGAGAAAGGCTGCGGGAGATGTCCGAAAAGAACCGCATCCTGCCCGGCTTTGCGGCAAACGGCCTCCCGGACTGGAAGCAGCCCGCCATCGTTTCCACGGTAGCCGGTCTCCGCAGGCTCGCCACCAGCTACACCCCGTACCAGCCCGAACGGAGCCAGGGAACGCTGATCGCTCACTGGATCTACCAATGCGCCCTCTCCGAACTCACCGGTTACGAAGCCGTCAACTCCTCCCTCTATGACCGCTCAACCGCTCTGGTGGAGGCGGCCTTCTGTTCTTTCCGACTGCAGAAAAAGACAAACGTGATCGCCGTAGCGGGCTCGCTCCCGGCATCGGACCTCCGTGTGTTGGCGACGAATCTCGCCGACACACCCTACAGCATCCTCACAATCGAGCCGGACCCTGAAACCGGTCGTATCGATGCGGACGCCGCGCGGGCCGCGCTGGCCCCCCACGATGGCGAAGTGGCGGCTTTCGCCTTCCCGCAGGTCAACCTCTTTGGCATTCTCGAGGACACGGACCGTCTCACCGGTCTTTGCACGGACCTGGGAATCCGCAGCATCGCGGTCATCGACCCGTTTCTTCTCGGAGAAGGGGGACTCAAGCCCCCTTCCGCTTTTGGTTCGGAGGGTGCCGACATCGTCATCGGCGAAGGGCAGCATCTCGCTCTCGAACCGAACTTCGGCGGGCCGGGCCTTGGTCTCTTCGCAATCCGCTTCGATGCCAAACACCGCTCGGATATCCGCAACGCCCCCGGTCGGTTCGTAGGCGGAGCAAAGGACCGCCGCGGTGCCGAAGGCAAGGTGATGGTCCTCTCGACGAGGGAACAGCACATCCGCAAAGAGAAAGCCACTTCCAACATCTGCTCGAATCAGGCGTTTCTCGCGACTTTGGTCGGCGCGGCACTGTTGGTGCGTGGCGCAAAGGGTCTCGGCGAAGCGGTTGCCGCATCACGTAGAACGCTGGCCGATATCGTCGCCAGGCTGGAGGACACCCCGGGCGTCCGCGCGGCCTTTCCCGGAAGTCCGGTCCTCAATGAAATCACGCTCGAGACCGACGCTCCGGTGGCTGAGATTCTCCAACGTGCCTTGGGGAAAGGCTTTCTCGTCGGGAGTGATCTGACCGGAAGTGCCGGGACGGACC
>CAYVUQ010000085.1:0-1845 GCA_964454915.1 uncultured Puniceicoccaceae bacterium | reverse complement strand
CGGGGGCAACGGACAGGGGTTTTCAGCGGATGTCGCCGTGCCCGAAAGTTTCCTGAGAGAGGAACCGCCCCGGATTCCATGCTTCGACGAGAAGGAAATTTCGGATTACTACCGACGCCTGGACTCATTGAACGCCGCACCCGAAGAAGCACCCTACCCGCTCGGCTCGTGCACCATGAAATACAACCCGTACCTGAACGAGTGGGCTGCGGGACTCCCCGGGTTCACCCGTATCCACCCCGAAGCACCGGAGGATTGCGCCCAGGGCTCCCTGGAGGTGCTTTTCGGGATACAGGAATGGTTCCGCGTTATGACAGGTCTGGCGGCCGTCACCACCCAGCCGGTGGCCGGTGCCCAGGGCGAGTTGGTCGGTCTCAAAATGTTCCAGGCCTATCATCGGGACAGGGGTGACACCGGTCGGGATCTCATGCTGATCCCCCGCTCGGCGCACGGGACGAACTTCGCTTCAGCGGCCATGGCCGGCTTCCCCGCCGGACGCGGGATCGCCCTCCTGGATGCCGACTCCACGGGGCGGATCGATCCGGACGATCTGGACGCCAGGATCGAAGAGTTCGGCCCCCGCATCGCAGGAATCATGATCACCAACCCCAACACGGGTGGCATCTTCGAAACCGCCTTCGGCGAAATCGCGGCCAAAATCCACTCGGTGGGCGGTCTTGTCTATCTCGATGGAGCAAACCTCAACGCCATCGCAGGATGGATCGACCTCGGGTCCATGGGGGTGGATGCCGTTCATAGCAACCTCCACAAGACATGGACCATCCCGCACGGCGGGGGTGGACCAGGCGACGCGATCGTAGCGGTAAGCGAACGTCTCAAAGACTTCCTTCCCGGCAAGCAGATCATCCGTCAAGGGGACCGCTTCACCACGGTGGAACCACCAAAATCCATCGGCGTCTTCCACCGCCACTGGGGAAATTTCGCGCACAAGGTCCGCTGTCTCGCCTACCTCCTGCGTCTGGGCCGGGATGGTGTTCCCCGGATGAGTGCTTCGGCGGTTCTGGCCGCCCGTTACCTGCAGAAGGCATTGCAGGACGACTTCCCTCTGCTGCCCACCGGAACCGAAGGCGCGCCGCGTATGCACGAATTCATCCTGACCCTCACCGAGGAACAGTTCTCCGCTCTGGAATCGGTCGGACTGTCCCGCCCTCAGGCGATTCCGGCATTCGGAAAGATGTTTCTCGACTTTGGATACCACGCTCCGACCGTGGCATTTCCCGAGCCGCTCGGCCTGATGTTCGAGCCCACGGAGAGCTTCACGCGTGCGGAGTTGGACCGTCTCGCCGAAACCACTCGCAGAATCGGGCGACTCGCTGTCGAGCATCCGGAAATCGTCCGCGACGGCCCCCACTTCACACCGGTAGGCCGATTCGACGAAGTGTCGGCCAACCGCACCCCGGTCCTGCGCGAGGATTTGGCGAAACTGCCCGACCAACCCGAGGGCCTGCATGCCTCCGGCGAACTCGCACTGCGCCCCGTCGCGGAAATCGCCGATGAACTATTGGCATCCGCCCGTTGAAATTCCCTGTTGTCGATACCGACTTTCCCCGCCATCCTCTCCCGAATGCGTGGTGATGGATCGCGGACGGGGTCCGGACGGACGTTGTTCATCGTCTGTCTGGGAATCCTCCTTGCGCTGGCGGGATTCGCCCTGTGGCGGCTCTCCTACCCTTTCAGAGTCCTTCATCCCGTCGTTCAGGAAGGTGCCGACTGGAAACTGGGGAAAGATTTTCTGTCGGTGGGTCCGGTGCGCTGGCAGACCGGGGCTCTTGATTCGACGGCAAATTCGCTGACGCTCCTGCTATCCTGGCCGAGGCTGTTGAC
>CAYVUQ010000084.1:0-7162 GCA_964454915.1 uncultured Puniceicoccaceae bacterium | reverse complement strand
GCGCGAAGGTGGTGCACTTCTCCACCGATATGGTTTTCGATGGACGCGAGGGCAACTACCGCTCGACCTCCATGCCTGCACCGGGGAATCTCTACGGCCAGATGAAACTTCTCGCCGAAAAGGAGGTGCTCCGTTTCAACGACGAACGCCCGGTCGTCCTGCGGATCACCCTGGTGAACGGCAATAGCATCAGCGGGCAACGGAGCGTGCACGAGAAGCTGCTGGCGGCGGTCGCCGACGGGGAGCGTCCCCGTTTGTTCACCGACGAGATGCGCCAGCCCTGCTCCGCGACCAATGTGGCGGAGGCGGTCGTGGAGATGTGCGAGAGGGACGATCTCCACGGCATCTTCCATTGGGCGGGTGCCGACCGGGTCTCCCGTCTCGATCTGGGGCGGGCGGTGCTGGAACGCTTCGGCCTGCCGGAGGACGCCGTGGAACCGGTCTCTTTGCGTGACGATCCGGCGTCGTCCGGGCGACCGGCGGATCTCAGCCTCGAACTGGAGCCGCTCGCGGGAAAGCTCAAGACGCGCCCCGCCAGTTTGCTCGAGCAGATGGAAGAGATGCGGGCACCGCCCCACTTGCACAAGTGGGTAAGGGCCACCGGGCACCTGTAGAGAAGCGTCGGGCAGCCGCAAGGTTCGGGTTACGGGATAAATGCAGTGCGGGGAAAACGGACAAAAAAGAGGGGCGCGGCCTACCCCAAGACCGCGCCCCATTAGCTTTCTGCTTTATTGTTACCCCAATCTCCCTTTGCGGGAGAAAAGCTGTTATGATGGAGAGAGTGCTCATCATAACCCGGATTGCAAGAGGAAAAACAAAATTTTTTAAAAAATTTTTCAGGGCCACCCGAAAAATGGGCAGGCGACCGATTTCAGGGTTTCGACTGGATTCGCAAGCGAATGTTTTTCAACGTATAAGAAAACCAAGTGCTCTCGGGCTCCATCGCCCCGACCCTGGCCTTGACGCCGACCCTTCCCGTGGCAAAGTTGCCGGGTTTTCAGAATGCCCACCGAGTTTCAGCAAACCTCTGACATCAACGTCGAAACTTTCGGAAGCCTGCCGTCTCCGGTCGGGTTGCGCACCGAATTGCCTGCCGGAGAAGCGGCGGGAGTATTTGTCGGCAAAGCACGGGAGACGATCCACCGTATCATCTTCGGCGACGATCCCAGGCACCTGCTCATCGTCGGTCCCTGTTCGATCCACGACACCTCGGCAGGACTTGAGTATGCGGAGTGCCTTGCCGCGCTGGCGGCGGAGGTCAGCGAGCGCATCCATGTGGTGATGCGGGTCTATTTTGAAAAGCCGCGCACTACCGTCGGGTGGAAGGGGCTCCTCATGGACCCCCGACTCGACGGCTCCTGCGACCTGCCGGAAGGCTTGCGGAAGGCGCGGCGGTTCCTGCGGGATGTCCTGGGTCTGGGCTTGCCTACAGCGACCGAGTTTCTCGATCCCATCACCCCGCAATTCATTGCCGACCTGGTCTGTTGGGCTGCGATAGGCGCGCGTACCACCGAATCACAGACCCATCGGCAGATGGCTTCCGGCCTCTCGATGCCGATCGGATTCAAAAACACCACTTCCGGTGCGGTGCAGCCCGCAGTCAACGCCATCCGCGCGGCGGGAGAGCGTCAGACTTTCCTGGGCATCGACCCGGACGGGCGTGCCTGCTCGGTGACCACCCGGGGAAATCCGAATTGCCATGTGATTCTCCGCGGGGGCAGCTCCGGGGCCAACCATACCGCCGCTCATGTTGCTTCCACGCGAGAGGCTCTGGAGGCAGCCGGTTTGATTCCCGCCATCCTCGTTGATTGCAGCCACGCGAACAGCGGGAAGGACCCCGCCCGCCAGCCGGAGGTGTTTTCCGCTGTGATCGAGCAACGCGCCGCCGGAGAATCCGCGATCATCGGCTCCATGCTGGAGAGCAATCTCGGGGCCGGAAACCAGCCTTTTCCGCGACCGGTGGAGGAGTTGGAGCACGGTGTGTCCATCACCGACGGCTGTCTCGATTGGGAAACGACGCGGCGCGTGGTGCTGGAGGCGGCCGAAAAGCTTGGACCTCCGGGTTGATTTTGCCACAGAGACCAATACCCGTTCCCTTCATGAAGTCCTTCATTTTGGCTGTATCGTTGGTTCTGGTATCGACACTCCTTTCCGGGTGCGGGAGCGAGAGCGAAGAGGTCCGGGTGTACAAGGTTGCTTATCCTGAGGGCGCGGAGCAGCGCGCGCAGGCAGAGGCTCCGGAGGAAGCAATGCCGACCGCATCCGCTCCCATGGCACCCCTGCCGGGCATGGTCGAAGCCACCGCTGCGGTCGGTAATCCCGAATGGACTGTGCCCGAGGATTGGGAGGAATTGCCGCCGACCTCCATGCGAAAGGGGAATTTCCGGGTCACCGAGGGGGCGGCTTCCGCAGAGATATCCGTTACCGTCTTTCCGGGCGATGTCGGTGGACTGGAAGCCAACGTCAACCGGTGGCGGCGGCAGGTCGGTATGGGGCCCGTCGGACCCGACGGGATAGCCGAAGTGACCCGTACGATCAAGGTGGACGGAGAAGAGGCGACTGTCGTGGACTTGATCCGGGCGGAAGCCCCGAATGCGCCCGCCATACTCGGTGTGGTGATTCCACGGGGTGATCGGACCTGGTTTGTGAAGGCCTCCGGTCCCTCGTCTGTTCTCGAAGTCCAGCGGGACAACATTGAGGCGTTTGCTGACTCCTTTTCCTTCTGAGCGCGGTGTTTATCCGCCCGGTTTTCCTCTTTTTCGCCTCGCTGCGGCTCACGCTCGTTTTGCTGGGCTTTTCGATGGCATTGGTCTTTTTCGGCACTCTTGATCAGGTCCATTTCGGTATCCACGAGGTCCAGAAACGCTATTTCGAGAGCGTGTTGGTTGTCTGGAATCCGCTTCCGCCGTTTTCGGACTCTCCGTGGGCGCGTATCGGTCTGCCATTGCCCGGAGGATATCTCCTTGGGCCTTTACTCGTTGTCAATCTGATAGCCGCCCAGGCTTTCCGGTTCCGGTGGAGATGGCGCAAATCGGGTATTTTGCTGATCCATGCGGGGCTCGTTTTGCTCATCGTCAGCGAATTCATAACGGACGTCTTCGCCGAAGAGCGGCAGATGTGGATAGACGAGGGCGGAACCCGGAATTGGTCGGAAAGCTATTTTGAAAACGAGATCACCATCATCGACCGGACCGATCCCTCCCTGCGAACGGTTCACGCGGTGGATGCCGACCACCTGCAGGCTGGAGATGTGATCGACGATCCCCGTCTTCCCGTGCGGATATTCGTCGAGGCGTATTGGCCCAACGCTCACATCCGGCCCGCCAACCCCGGGGAGCCGATCCCGTCACAGGTTGACAATGGAATAGCGGCCCGTGCCGGGTTGGTCGCGCAGCCGATCCGCGAAAACTTCGAGGAAGGCGAAGTCAACACCGACACAGCCATACTCAGGTTGTTTGACCGGGAGCGCGACCTGGGCACCTGGTTGGTGTCCAACATCTTCGACGAACGCTACCCGGAGCAGACGTTCCAGCTCGGCGACCGCACTTACTCTCTCGGACTGCGCTTCAAGCGGACGTACTATCCCTTCTCCCTGACCCTTTTGGATTTCAATCACGAGAAGTATCCGGGGACCGCGATTCCCAAGGATTTCTCGAGTCGCGTGGTGGTAACGGATCCCGCTGCCGGAGTCGAACGGGAGAGCCTTATCTACATGAACCATCCTCTGCGCTACGAGGGACACACGTTCTATCAGGCTTCTTTCGCCAATCAGGACACCTCCTCTATGCTGCAGGTCGTCCGCAATCCGGGTTGGACCCTGCCCTACATCAGCGTGGCGATGGTGGGTGTGGGGCTGGTGGTCCAGTTCGGTTTCGGTCTGGCCCGGTCCAGGACCTTGCGCAAGGGAGGGGCGGCGACCTCATGAAGACGTTGAGAACACGAATGATCGCCTGGGCCGCCTTCTTCCTCGGTCTTCTCTACGTCGGTTCCGGGTGGGTCGAGCGTCCGGTTTCTGCGGAGTTTGATCTGGATGCCTTCGGCAAACTTCCGGTTCAGGTCGGCGGTCGCATCAAGCCGATGGATTCCGTCGCGCGCAACTCGCTCTTGCTTCTCGGCGAAAGGCAACACGCCTTCCTGCCCGGGGAGTCCGGTAAGGCGACAGGTGCGGAGGTGCCTCCATTGGTCTGGATGGCGGAGATGTCCGCGCGCCCGAAGACAGCCGATTCCTTGAAGGTCTTTCGGCTCCTGCATCCGGGGCTGCGCGATGCCCTCGGTATCCCCGATGCCGCAGGGAAAGTTTTTTCCTACAACGATCTGCGGCCCCACCTGGTTGCAATCAATCGATTGCGGGAGCAGGCCGACCCGGAACCGCAGCGACGGGATACTTTCGACAAGGCAGTCGTCCGTATCCACCAAAACCTGACCCGCTATCATCGGCTTCTTCACAGTTTCCATCCTCTGGGGAACCTCGATCTGATCTCGCGGGAGTATTCCGAATACGAGGACCTGATCGGTCCGGGACTGGCGCAGTTGAGCCGCCAGCAAGCCGGCGAGACTTTCGACCAGGCGGCTCTGGATAGTTTCATGGCCTTCGCCGACCGTTACCTGAAGTTGTCCCGCCAGGCGTTGCTCCGCATCATTCCGCCGGAGGATGACAGGCCGGTCGACGGTGATTGGGAGAATGTAGGCGAGAGTCTCTTGCGTGCGATCCAGACCGGGACGGTTTCACCGTCGGTCCACCGGTACGCCGAAATGGCGGAGGCCTACCGCGTCGGCGACCCGGAGTCTTTTGATGCCGCGGTTGCTGCCGTGCGGGACGATTTTCGAGAGCGGTTTCCCGGAGAAAAATTCCGCGTAGGGTTCGAATATCGTTTCAATGCGGCGGCACCCTTTTACCGCGCATCCGTTCTCTACGTGCTGGTGCTTGTTCTCGTCCTCGTTTCCTGGCTGCGCTGGACGCGACCGTTGCAGTCGGCTGCGTTCGGTCTCCTGGTTGCGGCTTTTCTGATCCATTCCGCCGGTTTGTTCGCCCGGATGTACATCCAGGGTCGGCCACCGGTCACCAATCTCTACTCTTCGGCGGTTTTCGTGGGTTGGGGGGCGGTTCTCCTCGGCATGGTTTTCGAGCGTTTGTTCCGCAACGGGTTCGGTGCCGCTACCGCAGCCCTCATCGGTTTCGCCACTCTCATTGTGGCCCACCATCTGAGTCTTTCGGGGGATACCCTGGAATTGATGCGGGCGGTCCTCGATTCCAACTTCTGGCTGGCGACCCATGTAGTGGTCATCACCATCGGGTATTCCGCTGTGTTCCTCGGGGGAGGGCTGGCCGTTTTCGGGATCATCCGCGGCGTTTTGACCACCGGGTTCGACCGAAAGACTGAAAAGGCACTGGGCGGAATGGTGTATGGCATCACCTGTTTTGCTTTGTTGTTTTCTTTTGTCGGAACCATGCTCGGAGGGATATGGGCTGACCAGAGCTGGGGAAGATTCTGGGGTTGGGATCCAAAGGAAAACGGAGCACTGTTGATCGTGCTCTGGACCGCCATCATGCTCCACGCCCGGTGGGGCGGGTTGGTGAAGACCAGGGGTTTTCTCGTTCTGGCGGTCTTCGGAAATATTGTCACCGCCTGGTCATGGTTCGGAACCAACATGCTGGGCGTGGGACTGCACGCCTACGGGTTTATGGACGCGGCCTTCTTCTGGTTGACAGCTTTTGTAGCCAGCCAGGTCTTGATCATGGCTCTCGCCGGTATGCCTCGGCGGTATTGGCGCAGCGTTTCTGCCAGTCACCCCTCCTGAGCCGCCGCTTATCGCAAGACCCTGTGGGCGGATTTGTCGGAGCACTGTTTCTTCGTTTCCGGGGGAGGTCCTGCAGAATCTATTCGATCACCGTCGATCCTGATTCCCGTGGTCGTGGCATCGGGTGCCTGTTGCTCGACCACGCCCTCGGCCGCGCCCGTGCGCGGGAGTGCCGGACCGTGAGTCTGGAGGCCGATCCTTCGGCCACCAGAGCCTGGGCTATTACGTCTCTTTGTTGGCCGAGGCCCGCGGGCACCGTGCGATTCCCGATGTGGGCACATTGCGGGACCTGCGCTCCCTTGCGGTCGTCCGCTCTCGTGGGTCCGAGATCGACACGACAATCCAGGTCTTGAGGCTGACATCGAGGACAAGATTCTGGGCGAAGAACTCTACGCACGCATAGCCCGATCTTTCCGCCGCAGGGTGGAGGAGCTGCGCGGAGGCATCCCGATCTGAGCCAAGTGCAAGAAAAATTTAAGCAGGGAAAATTAATTGCCCTTAATTTTTACTCTGTCATATTTTTTCTTGCGTCTGCAGTTTCTTAAGTCGTTCAAAAACATTTAGTTATCCTCGAAATGGCAGGTGCTTCGGCTCCTGAGGAAGAGTCCCTCAGTGCTTTCCAAAGGGGGAGTGTGTTTCGGATTCTGGCTGCGACGCATTTTCCTGACCTTCCGTCCGCCATGCTTCAACTTGGTGTGGGGTTCCCGTCTTCGCCGAATTGGAAGCGGGGCGTCGCGTGGGGCACCTCTCAGGCGTGCGAACGACGCTCCAGAAGGGCCAGGGTGGAGCGGACCTCATCCAGAACGGCGTCTAGATGCTTCGCCGTGTCGCTGGCCAGAAAGCGGAGGACGAAGTATCCGTGGCGCTGGAGGAGGGCATCTTTGCGGCGGTCGCTGCGCCACGCGTCCTCGTTCGCCAAGTGCTGCGGGCCGTCGAGTTCGATGACCAGTTTGAGCCTTTCGCACAGCAAATCCACTTCCATGGTGCCTCTTTGATTGAAAGCGATCGCGAGCGTTGAATTCAGAACGAAGCGGCCTTGTGTCGTTTCGAGACTTTCGAGGCGTTCGAAGAGAAACTTCTCCGCCGCACTACGGGCGTGGCCCGGGTCATCCGCTCGGGGTGTGGCCGCATTGAGGAACCCTCGCGCCAAGGGCAGATCGACTCCATCGCGTATCAGACGGTGTACGCTCGCGCTGTAGTCCTTTTTCCAGGCTGGATCGACTGGAAGGGGAACTTCAGGAGGCCACCCCGGCAGGGCACTTGCGGGAAGAAGGATGGAGTAGCCGATCGCTTCGTATCCCGCGCAACGCTTGTCGAACATGCGGGAAAGCATGGGTTCTTCGAGATCGGCGTAGTCGTGGAC
>CAYVUQ010000083.1:6843-7186 GCA_964454915.1 uncultured Puniceicoccaceae bacterium | reverse complement strand
TTTCGAGGCCGTGTGCCGGGTGCTCGACGACGCAGGATGGCTCGGCAGGGAAGGTTTCGCAACTGTCCGTGTCGAAACCAGGCCGCTGCCCGCCGCTGCGTTTTCGGGGCTGGCGAAGAAGATCGGTCGGCGGCTCGCGGCCCGGTCCGCCCTGGCTCTCGTGGCAAGCAGGGCCATGGACTGGAGGTCCGCCCCTCACCGCGGTACGGTCGCGGTCCGCGAAGAAGTGTTTCGCGAGTTCTTCGTGGGGCTGCTGCCGAAGAACGCGCAAATCCGTGCGGCCAAGGCTTCGCTCCGCACCATGGCCAGGTCGGGAAAGCCGGACGCTTTCGCCGCGAAATCC
>CAYVUQ010000083.1:0-6833 GCA_964454915.1 uncultured Puniceicoccaceae bacterium | reverse complement strand
AAATCCCTGGGGGATGAACTCCGGCGCAGCCTGCCCCGGCCCCTGCCACAGCGCAAGCGCGCCTACAAAGGACGGGAGAAATTCGCTCTCGGCCATCCGTATCAGCTTGCCGACGACATCGACGAGATACACGTGCGGCTCGGGGAAACCCTCGGTGCCTTCCGCGATCTGGCCGGGAAGATTGAAGCTGGCGCGGCGGTTACCGAGCGGGACGTCCGTGATCTGGAGAAACGGCTTTTCCGCCTGGCCCGTTTCGGCACCCCTTTTGAATACCGTCTCTTCCTCCTCCTCGTCGCAGAGCAGCTTCCCCTCGATACTCTCACCGTCGCTTTCCGCTCCGAGGAAAGCGACCAATCCTGGCCCATCCACACCAGCCCGGCCTGACCAACCCAACCCGAAACCAAAACACCACCCCAATAACCAACGAAACCATGACAACCTACTTCAAACGATCCACCCACCTGCTCAAAGTCCCCAAGCAACGGGCCGCCTATTCGGACCGTACCGCCTGGCTCCTGGCCGAAATGAGCCGACTCGCCTACGAACGGCTCCCGTCCGAGCTGAACCGCGAATCCTTTGTCTCCGAGCTCCTCAAGGCGGGCAAGTCCGACGACCCCCAGGCCGCATTCGCAAAGCTCGTGGAGCTCATCTCCTCGGTAGATGCCGAGAGCGGCAGTGCGGTCCAGACCGCCCTGGGCGGAATCAAGTTCAAACTGGTGGAGACTTTCGACGTCGCGGGCACCGAGGCGTTTATGGCGACCTTCAAGCCCGAGCGGAAGAAGATCGAAGGATTCCGCGTGCTGGTCTTCCGGGGGACCGAGACCCGGTCCACTGCCGCCTACGAGGACATCAAGACCGACCTCACGGCGAATCTCGTCCCGGTCAACGGCGGTGCGGGGCGGGTCCACTCTGGCTTCCAGGCCGCCTACGAGGGCGTCGCCGACCCCATCGCCGCCGCTGTACGCAAGCACGATCCCGACCTGCCGTTGTACATTGCCGGCCACTCGCTCGGCGGGGCACTGGCCGTTGTCGCCGCCCGTTGCCTCGACCCCGAGTCCATCGCGGCCGTTTACACATTTGGCTGCCCGAGGGTGGCGGACGATGAGTTCTTCCTCCGCCTGAAAGTGCCGATCTACCGCGTGGTCAACGCCGGAGACGGAGTTCCGCGCATTCCCTTCGGCTTTTTCATGACCGTTCTCCTCAAGGGCCTGCGCCTGATCCCACTCAACGGGACCCGGCAGATTTCGGAATGGCTCCGCCGGCACTTCTGCGGGTTCACCCACTGGGGCCACCTCGTCTTCCTGTCTCCGCCGAAACCCGCCGGCTCCGATGACGACCTCAATTTCAGCTTGAAGTTCAGCCCCGACATTTTCTGGCGTTGTTGGGTCGTCTCAAAACGGTGGATGCAAAGCCGCGGCCAATCTCTGGTGCAGGACCACGACATCTCCGACTACTGCCGCAAGCTCGGCGACTACGCCGAATGGAGGAATCCGGCGAAGTAGTCTCCATGAGAGTCGCACGGGGTGTCGTATCCGACCTGCTTGCCCGGTGGAGCGGTCGGTTGCGCCGGTGGCGGGGCGACGTGGATGGCGGGGATGGCTCGGACAAGGCGGTCGAGGTGGGCAGGCGGTCCGAGCACCATGCCGCCCGCTGGCTCCGGAGCGAGAAAGCCTACCGCATCCTGGCACGAAACTGGCGACATAAACGCGACGAGCTGGATATCGTAGCTCTCGATGGCCCGGTCCTCGTCTTCGTGGAGGTGCGTGCCCGCCGGGCGGGTGCGCTCGTGCCGGGCTACCACTCCGTCACCCGCCGGAAGAAAGAGGCGCTGAGGCGTTGTGCCATCGCTTATCTGGGGGGATGCCGCCCGCGCCCCGCCCATTTTCGTTTCGACATCGTTGAGATCGAACTCAATAACGGTGAGGTTCTTCATCTCCGGCACTTTGAAAACGTGCCCCTGTTTCGCAAACACGACCAAACCACCCGCTCCTGACCTCTTTCCATGGAATCCGACAACCGCCACCCGTTTCTCCAGGGCCTCAGCAAACACCGGGGGGCCCCCCCCACGGCCATCGTCATTTTCGGTGCCTCCGGAGACCTTACCGCCCGGAAGTTGATCCCGGCACTCTTCAACCTCGGTCTCGACAATCTTCTGCCCTCGGATTTCCACTTCGTGGGCTACGGGCGGAAGGAGATTCCCGACGACGAGTTCCGCTCAATGGCGACCGAGGCGGTTCGGGAGCATTCCCGGCGCGAGCTGAACGACGATGTCTGGAACCGGATCGCTCCGAACATCCATTACCACGCGGGCGCGTATGACAACCCCGACGATTTCCATGCGCTCGCCGAAACCCTGCTCGGAATCGAAAAGGAAACGGGGCGCGACACGCAGTTCGTCTTCTACATCTCCACCCCGCCCAACGTCTTTACCCCCATCCTGGAAAACCTCGGCGACAGCGGGCTCGCCCGGCACCACGCCCGGTCTCGCTGCGAATCGAAGATCATCATCGAAAAACCGTTTGGCCGCGACCTTGCCAGTGCCCGGGCCCTCAACGAAACCCTGTCGCGCGACTTTTCCGAAAACCAGGTCTTCCGCATCGACCATTACCTCGGGAAGGAAACCGTGCAGGACCTCCTGGTCCAGCGTTTCGGCAACAGTATCTTCGAACCGCTGTGGAACCGGCAGTTCGTCGAATCGGTCCAGATCACGGTGGCGGAGGACCTCGGCGTCGGGTCGCGGGCCGGGTATTACGACTCGAGCGGTGCCCTGCGCGACATGATCCAGAACCACGCCATGCAGCTCGTGTCCCTGACCGCCATGGAGCCCCCCGTCTCCCTTGATCCGGAGGCGATTCGTGACGAAAAGGTCAAGGTCCTCAAGGCGATCAGCACCCCCGACGCCAACCCGGAGACCGGGGATGTGGTCCGCGCCCAATACGAGGAGGGACTGGTCGAGGGCGAAAAGGTCAAGGGCTACCTCTCGGAAAAGAATGTCCCCCGGGACTCCTCCACCGAAACCTATGTGGCCCTGCGGCTGGCCATCAATAACTGGCGCTGGAAAGGAGTGCCTTTCTACGTTCGTTCCGGCAAGCGTCTCGCCCGGCGGGTCAGCGAGATCGCCGTGCAGTTCAAACGCCCCCCCGGTATCCTCTTCAGCGAGGGCAACCGATTCGATCTCGCCTCCAACACCATGGTGATTGGCATCCAGCCGGACGAGGGTCTGACCCTGTTGCTCAACTCCAAGATTCCGGGCCTGGAAACCCGCACCCAGCCAGTACGCATGCACTTCCGCTACGCCGCCACCTTCGGTTCGAATACGCCGGAGGCCTACGAACGGCTGATCATGGATGCCATGGTGGGAGACTCCACCCTCTTCATCCGCGGCGACGAAACCGAAGCCTCCTGGGCTCTCCTGACCCCCGTGCTCGAACAGTGGGAGGCCAACGGGCGCAACGGTCTGGGATCCTACACCTCCGGGTCCTGGGGTCCTTTGGCTGCGGAGCGCCTGCTCTGGGAACGCAAACACGAATGGCGTCGCTCCGGCCCCTGATCGATCCTCATGTCCTCCGTTCTCGAATCTCTCCCTGGCATCACCCTTCCCATTGCGGAGGTGAACCGCCAATTGGGCAATATGTGGCAGCCGGGGCGCGAGGGCTCCGGTGCCCCGTCCGAGTTCCGTGCGTCGCAGATGAACCTGATCCTGCACTTCGGAGTCCAGACCACAAACGCCGACGCCCGGAGCTGCTTCGACGCCGCAATCAGTTTCAGCCAACGCTATCCGTCCCGCATTATCGTTCTCTGCCCCGAGCAGCAGGAATCCGGTGGTCGCTTTCTCGAGGGCAAACTTTTCGCCCAATGCTACATCGGGCACACCCCGCGGACCATGTGCTGCTGCGAGGCTCTCATGCTCGGATACCCGCCCGGGGAGAGCGGTGACATCGAAAATCAGATTTCCATCTGGCTCGAGAATGACCTGCCCACGTGTCACTGGTTCCACCGCGTCCCGCCCGAACGGGTTCGGGAGCACTACCTCGGGTTCACCCACGGGATGCGCCGCATTCTCTACGACGGCTCGGTAGAGGAGGGCGGCTACGCCGATATTCCCTGGGAGCGTCCCGACCGGGTCAAAGACCTGGCGGCCGCCCGTATCCTCCCCATCCGCCAGTCCATCGGCCAGTATCTGAGCGGCTACGATCCGGACGCCCTGCAAAGCGGCGTCGAGGGGGTCCGTATCCGCGCCCCCCGGCATCTCTGCGGTGAAGCCCGCGCGCTTTCCTCCTGGATGGTCGGGTGCCTCCAAACCGCCGGTGCTCCCGCGGATCTGAACGGGCGGATCGAAGAAAGGGACGACGGACGCGAGGCCATCTCCGGCGAATGGGTCGTATCGGGTGCCGCCAACGCTTTTTCGTTTGACCTCGACATCGCCGCTTCCCGAGGCTGCCTCAAGGCGAGGTTCGGCTCCGGCGAAACCGAAACCTGGCCCTTCGAAGCCCATTTCCTCGGCCCACGCGAAACCCTGAGCGAAGCCGTCTTTTTCTAAATACCCATGCCCCCCGCAGCAACCTCATCCAAACCAACCTTCTGGGAAAACCAGCGTCTGGCCAAACAGCGCGCCATTGAGAAAAAGGCGCGCAGAAAGAAGATACCCCTCTCCGAATTGTCGGTCTTCACCGAACAGCTTGCCTCCATGCTGGAAGCCGGTCTGCCCTTGGTGACCACCCTTGAGGCACTCTACGAGCAGACCGAGAACCCCTATTTCAAGGTAATCATCCGGGACGTCCGCGGCGATGTCTCCGGAGGCACCGCATTTTCCGACGCCTGCCGCAAGTATCCCGCAGCCTTTCCCAATCTCTTCATCTCCATGAGTGAGGCCGGCGAGGCCAGCGGCAACCTCGCCGAGATTCTCAAGAAAACGGCCACCTACTTCGACGACACGGTCAAGCTCCAGAAAAAGGTCAAGAGCGCCATGACCTACCCCGTCGCCGTCATTCTCATTGCAATCATACTGGTCAACGTCCTGCTGATTGCGGTCATTCCTGTCTTTGCCGAGATGTTCGAGAGCTTCGGCCGCGAGCTGCCCTTGCTGACCCAGCTATTGATCGACACCTCTGAATTTCTTAAGAGCTATATTCTCGTCATTATCGCGGTGGTCGTTTTTGGTTTCATTGCCCTCCGCAAGTTTGTCAAAACTCCCCGAGGACGCCGCGCCAAAGACGTCTTTGTCAGCAAGGTGCCCATTATGGGGAGCCTTTCGCGGAAGATTGCCCTCTCCCGGTTCTGCCGCACCTATTCCATTCTCATGCGCAGCGGGGTGCCCATCCTGCAGTCTCTGGAGATCACCTCTTCCGCCAGCGACAACACATTCATCGAATCCTCCATCACCAAAATCCAGCGGGCCGTCAGCGAGGGTGCGCAGATATCGGACATCCTTTCCGACGACCCCTACTTCCCCTCTATGGTCCGGCACATGGCCAGGGCGGGCGAGGAAACCGGCAATGTGGACGGCATGTTGATGAAGGTTTCCGACTTCTATGACGTCGAGATCGAGAATACCGTGAGTTCTCTCACCGACCTGATGGAGCCGCTTATCATCGTCTTCCTCGGCGGGATCATCGGCACCATTGTGATGGCCATGTTCCTGCCCATCTTCAACATGGCCGGCGTGGTCGGCGGCCTGGAATGACCTCGCCCCCAAAACCGAAGGTCCGGCCCTTCTCCGCTGACGACCTCGCCCTGATCGACCGCTTCCGCGCTGCACCCCGCAACCCCGTACGCAAGACCCGCCGCCCGACCGCCCTCGGCGGACGGATGGACGCCATCCTCGCCAGTCTTCGCGTGCAGACCGGCGAAACCCCCGAGCGAACCATCCTCGCCCATTGGAAAGAGATCCTCGGCCCGGATCGTGCGGACCGCTGTGCTCCCGCCCGACTGCAACGCGACGGGACCCTCGTGGTCCTGGCACCCAACCCGGTGGTCCGGCAGGAACTCTCCTTCGACAAACGCCGCCTGGTCGCGAAAATCCGGCGACTTCCCGGCTGCGGATTTGTCCGGACGATCATGCTGCGCGGAGGCTGAGCCCATGACCTACTGGGGTTACCATTTGATGTTCACCCTGCCGGTCCTGACCGTTCTGTTCGTTCTCGCCCGCCGCCGCATCCGCCCCGCCCACGTGGTTTGCTGGCTCGTGCTCTGCATCATCGTCTTCCTCTTCACTACCCCCTGGGACAACTATGCGGTCCATCTCGGCATCTGGGGCTTTGGAGAGAACGTCTCCCTCGGCTATCCCCTTGCCTCCCTCGCGACCGCTACCCCCTGGCTCGGCCACATCCCCTTCGAGGAGTACGCCTTCTTCCTCATTGAGGCTACAATGGTCTGCCTGACCACCCTCCTCTTCCTTCCGCAAAGGCGGAAAAGCGATTTCTAGCCCGCGTCCCCGGGAGAGGCTGGCCGAACAGAAGGGTAATTCAGACCGCGCTTTTTGACCGAAGTGACATGTTTCGAGCGACGATCGTCGCTCGAAACATGTCACTTCGGTGGTTCAACTTATCAGACATAAATTATCTTGCGCCCTCCCAATAACCAGGCCTAAGTCGCCCATATCGTTCTAGATGTTTTTACCCATCCACGGGCAGAAGTTTGTGTGCTGAACTGGAATGTGACCACGTTGAGGTGCTACACGGGGTGAGGGGGAATGAATAGGTTGGCATGATTGCCTGCACCACCAATTCCTGCGCCAAGATCAACTTTTTTTGTCAGTCATAAATTTGCTTGCCAGGAGTTAACTTTTCTGTCAAAATTATTCTTGCGTTGTGTGGGTATTTTGTGTGTGTTGG
>CAYVUQ010000082.1:0-7191 GCA_964454915.1 uncultured Puniceicoccaceae bacterium | reverse complement strand
CCTCTACCGTCCCCACAACCGCGCACTCTACGACCGGCTCGGGTTGGACTGGCCGTGGCCTGCCGGTCCCGACAAAGGCGGGGTATGAGTTCCGGGCCGGGCATGATCGGCGTCGTACTTCTGCGCGACGAGGACCTCTTCGCCGAGAGGGCCGTCCGCAACATTCTGCCGCTTTGCGACCGTGTGCTGGCCTTTGACCACGGTTCGCGGGACCGCACTCTGGACATCCTGAACGGCCTCGCTGCCGAGGACTCCCGTCTCGCGGTCTCGCGGATCAAAGACCCCGCCGAGTCACACGCCGCGCTGGAAGACTTTGCGGGGCGCGATGTCTGGGTCTTCGCCGTCGATGGGGACGAAATCTACGACCCCGTAAGGACCGCGGTTTTCTTCAAAAAACTACGCGCCGGGTCCCATCAGCGATACTTCCGCATCAAGGGCAACGTTCTCCACTGCGACCGGAGGGAGGGGGCGGTTTTCTCGGGCTTCCCCGCGCCGCCGAGCCGTTCGATGACGAAACTGTACAACTTCGCGGCAATCGAGAAGTGGACCGGTGGATTTGAAAGGCTGCACGGAGGGGAGATGGAGTTCCGGGACGGCTTCGACAAGCGGAGCGTGCTCGATCTCGGAAAGGAACACGGTTTTTCGGACTCTCCTTTTCGCTGCCTGCACCTGGTCTTCCTCCGCCGCAGCTCGCGCCAGCCCGAGGCTTCGGCCCCCCGCCTGAATATCGCGGACCGGGTCAGTCGCACCCGCCGCACCCGCGCTACCGCCCTGTTGCGCAAACTCCTCCGCCGTCCCGACCCCTCGAAAGGAAAACTCGCCAACTACCGCCTGGGCACCCGTGAAGAAGCACAGGGATCTGACTTTGGTTTCGGGGGAGGGATGATCGGCGATCCCGGTGGTTCTGGTTTAACTCAGGGTTGGAAGTAACCGACTTTTTTTATGATGTTTTGTTCACGTTTACGGACTGTCCTTGTTCGGCATCGCTTTGTTTCCTTGCAACGGTCATTCTGTGCCCCTCCGAAGAGGCAACCGGAAGGACGTGCGGCGGACAGGAATGTCCGCTCTCCGGAGACGGGACATTTTTGTCCCGTGTGCGGCGTTGTCCGTGGCGGGTATTTCTTTCCGGGCAGGAGCGGTACAGCCGGCGGGATCAAGAGTGCCCCAAAGCAAAGCGGACTTGAAGAAGGCCTGTTTCATGCCTCAGGAAAATCGGGATGTTGAGCGATAAACCAGAAGATTTATGATCGATCCAATCCAACGTATCCGGCGCAAGTTTGCCTTGTATCCCTGTTTCGCAGTGAAGACGCTGCTCTACCGTCATGTCCCCGGAGGGTGGGGATACTACCGGATGCTGGCGCGGCTGAAGGACGAGTCGTATGTGCATGATCGCGACAAGGCCGAGGTGCGCCGTAAGCACCACGGAGGTGGCGGCTGGAAGGAGAAGCGCGGGGAGGATGGCTTTGTTTACCGCGATTACTCCGACTACGAGGAATACAAGGAGCACCAGAAGGTGAAGTTCGATGAAATCCTTAAAACGGGGGAGGGTTTCACCCCGAGGGTGGTCGGCGACCTGCGCACACGGTTTCTCCGCCGCTTCCGGCATTTGCCCTATCACCTGACGTACGATGCGCGGATTCTCTGCGCGGGAGCCCGGCAGGGAACCGAGGTCGAGGTTCTCCGCGATATCGGGTTCCGCAACGCGTTCGGCAACGACCTGAATCCGGGGCCGGAGAATCCCTGGGTTGTCGAGGGCGACTTCATGCACCTGTCCGAGTCGGATGACAGTCTCGATATGGTCTATTGCAACGCAATCGACCATGTCGCCAACATGGATGATTTTCTCTCCGAGCAGGTGCGGGTGATCAAGGAGGGCGGGTTCGCGCTCTACGAGGCGATCCCCCAGACCAAAGGGGGTGCCTTCGAAGCGGTCGAATGGGCGGATGACGCAGCACTGTTTCGCAAGTTGCTGGAGTATTTCGGGAGGATCATCCGTGTGGAAACCGAGCCGCACCTGATGTGGATGCTTCTGAAGGATCCTGTGAAGGATAGAGGTCACCGGTAGCCTCCGCCGGGCAGGCGGATGTCGTGGGGGTCATCGGGGTCATCGGGGTCACGGCCGATGCTACGGGAGGTCATCGGTCTCACGGCCGATGCTACGTTGGTTTGGGCGCACGTGGTGGCCACCGTTTCCGTTCAATGATTCTTTTTCTCTACAAACATTCCGCCGCGCGGGAGCGGGCTTTGCGGGAGGGAGGGCCGGAAAGGTATCATCTCTATGGTCTGCCCGAGGTGGGAGAGGCCGGGTTTCGGGTGGAGGCTGGTTCGTTTTCGCAGGGGGGGGGGTTGGTGCGGCTGGTGGCACCGGTTTTCCGTCGGGCCTGCCATCGACGCACGGGCTACAGCGGTAATTTCCCGCAAACTCTGGCCAACTGGTCGGCGATACGGCGGGCAGATGCTGTCATCCTGACCAGTAACAACGTGTCGATTCCTTTCCTTTTCCTGAGGCGGCTGGGCGTCCGGCTTCCCCCGGCACTGGCGATCTCTTCCGGCCTCGAGGCGCATGTACCGGATGTTGCGTCCGGGCGCAGGGCTGCAGTGGCACGGTTGTTCAACGCAGCGGAGCGGATTCTGGTGTTTGCCGAGAGTGAGCGGGACTTTCTCCGTGACCGGGTCGGGGTAGATGCCGACCGCCTGGTGGCAGTGCCGTTCGGAATTCCTGAGCGGTATCTACCCGTTGCGCGAGCCAGTGCCGACGAACCTGACTGGGACGTGGTCACGGTTGGAGCGGACGCCTTGCGGGATATGCCCATGCTGTTCTCCTGGGCGGCGGGGCACCCGGAAACGAAGGTTCTGGTTGTGGCCGGAAGCGAACTACTCCGAACTCTCGATCATCCTCCCTCCAATGTCCGGGTGGAGTCCGATTTGTCCCTGTCCGAAGTCTTCGACCGCCTCGCACGTTGCCGCGCGGCGGTGGTGCCTGTCCGGGAGAACCGCTACTCGGCGGGAACGACCTTTCTGGTTCACGCCCTGGCGGCGGGACTCCCGGTGCTCGCTGCGGCCACCTCTGCGCTTGGCCCGCTTTACCGCGCCGATGAATCCGGCGCGTTGTGGTATCGTCCCGGGGACGCAGACGGATTTGCGACGGGGATGCGCCGCCTTCTTTCCTTGTCGCCGGACGGATGCGACCGCCTTTCGCAACAGGGCCGTGCCTGGGTCGGTTCGGTTGCCAACGGGCGACCGATGCTGGAGGAGATCGGTGCTTTTCTGTCCGGTGTGACTCAACCGTCTGGCAAATGAAGACCGTTCTGTTCGAGGCGCGCCATCTTTCGGAGGCAGGGTTTTTCCGCACGCTTTTCCGTGCGCTCAAGGGGGCGGGTGCGGAAGTGTCCGCGGAACGCCCCTTTCCCTCTGCGAACGAAGGGGGGCGGCATCATGAAGGTGCCTGGGCCCGCATTGGCGGTGCCCTGGTTTTTTTCGACATGAGCGACCATGTCTTCGATTTCGACCGGAACGGCCTGGAGAAGGCCGACCTCTATCTCAAGGCGAACCTCAATCGTTGCGTGGCGGACCGGGTGCTCGGAGGGATTGAGGGCGGAAAGGCACTGGCTGGCAAGCTCCGGCCATTCACCTTTTTGCCGCCGTCGTTGCCCCTGTGCCGCCGGATCGGGCGCATCAACTCCAGGCGTATCCTCCCGGCTCGGGACCTTTTCCACGTGGTGGGTGTCTATGAGAATCCGCCCAGGGACGGCGTGCCGGACCCGTTCGGGGAGCCGGGCACCAAAGTGCCGCCGCATGTGATGCATTTCTGGATACGTTATCATTTTTCGCGGGCGATCCAGGGTCTTCCGGTTTCGGCGCGGACGCGCCTGACCAGCCGCGGGAACCGGTCCATTGAGGACGGCGGCACGGTCCGACCCAATCTGAACCATCAAATCTATCTGTTGGAGATGGCCCGTTCGGGCTTTACCGTCCTGAACACCTTTCCCCATGCCGTGTACCCGTGGAAGGCCCTGGAGTCGGTCGCCCTCGGTCGGCCTTTCGTTCTGGAAAGAGAGCCGCTGATCGACGTGCCCGAGGCTTTCCGGTTGCGACCGGGCGAGCACTTCCTGGAAGTGTTGCCCGGATTCGGCGGATTCGACGGGGCCGCTTCGCTCGGCGACCCGGCGTCCTACCGCATTCTCGACATCCCGCATCCGGAGGCCATCCGCAAAGGATTCGAAACCGTGGCTGCGGTCTGCCGTGACCGCGACCGTATGGAAGCCATGGGAGAAGCCTGCCGGATGTTTGCGCGCGAGCGGCTGACGCCGGGCTTTCTCATGGAATGGTTGCGGAAGGAGGTGTCCGTCGGATGAATCTTCTCGTCCCCATTTACCGCTTCAACTGGTACCGGACCCTTGCACCCGTAGTGGACGAGGCACTCGCGCGTGGCCATCGGGTGACCTGTCTGCACAATGTTTCGGGGGACAACTTCGCGTCGAACCGTCCGAGCGAGGATCGCTTTCCAAAGTTCCGCAACGGTCGTCCCGTGATACGCGGCTACGACGGCGACGCTGCGCTGGACCGGGAAGTGTTGGCCGACGGCCACGACGCGATCGTGAGCATCGACATGCCCTTGCGGCGGTGGATCGACGGCCCGGATTGGGAGCACCGCAGAGCCCGCTACGTCGCCCTGGCCACGCCGGACACCTTGAAAAGGCTGCACGACCGGCCCGCGCTTGACGCAGTGGACCTGTTTCTCGTCCGCTCGGAGCGGGAACGCGAGGCGGCGGTTCTCGACCGGACGACCGACTACCGGGAACTGGCTCGGGAGGCTCGTTCCCTGGGTGCGGACGGACGACGGTTTCTCTCTTTCGTTGAACCGAGGATCGGCAACGAGTGGGACGCGCGGATGGTCGCGGACTTCCGTGCGAAGACAAAGGTCTGCGGTTATCCCCTCCTCGACGGCCTGTCCCTGGTGGACCGGGAAGAGATCGTGCGGCGTTGGAAGCTCCGCCCGGAGGGTCCGCGGATCGGGCTTTGGGCAACGCCCGTGGCGGGGCGTGGAGCCCACGCGGATTGGGACCGGCTGTTTTCGGAGACTGATCGGTTGCGGTTCCGGGCGAAGGCCTTGCGCATCCGGGGTCTGGCGGGATTGAGGGAGCCGTTTCTCAACGAAGAGCACTGTCTGGATGCCATCCGCTCCTTTGCCGACCGCAACGGAGCGGAGATGCTGGTGAAATTGCGTCACTACCAGAACCCGGAAGGAAATCTCTTCGCCGACGCTGCGGACCGGGTGGTGGGGGAGGATTCGTTTTATCCCCACAGTGCGCTTGAGATGGCCTCCGTGTGTGACCTGATGATCGGCTTCACGACCAGCGGTAGTCCTGAAGCGGTTTGGGCGGGGAGTCCCGTCCTGGACATCGAACCACCCGGATCGGGAAGGGACCTGCTGAAACGGTCATTGCATTTCTGGGACGGCATGCTCGATGCGCCCGGTGTGGTCCGTTCGCTGACGGCGGAGAGGCTGGTGCGGGAACTTCCGGGCATGGACCTGGCGGATTTCCGTTTCGAGGCTGAGGCGTTGCGGCGGTATCGGGAGGACTATTGCGGACCTGCGACCGCCCCGACCGAACGTGAAACGCGCACCTTTTCGGCGGCTGCTCTCGACGCGGTCGAGGAAATCTGCTGAGAATGGAAGGCGCTGATGGATAAAGAAAAGAACGAAGGTTTCGAAAAGAGCTGGAAGGAGCGGGCCGAAGCGCGCTACACCCACTGGACGCGCGGGGAGCCGGAGAACCAGATACAAATGGCCTTCCGCAACCACTGGTCGCTCTTCAGCGAGCTGATGCGGGACCCTCTGCACAACGGTGGTCGGCGTTGCCTGGAGGTTGGTTGCGGGCGCGGCAGCCTCTCGTGCTATTTCGCGGACGCCGGGTTCGATTGCTCTTTGGTCGATTTGTCGGAACCGGCCATCGACATTGCCCGCTCACTCTTCGAGTCGAACGGATGGCGTGCCCGGTTCGACGTGGGTGACGCCGAGAAGTTGCCTTACGAAGACGCGTCGTTCGACGTGGTGTTTTCGATCGGGCTTCTTGAACATTTCGAGTATCCAGCCCCTGCGATCCGGGAACAGGTGCGCGTGCTCGCGCCCGGCGGGCTGCTGATCGCGTACGTGGTTCCCGACTACGGCGGGCGCAACGTTCAGAAGGACTACGCCTGGATCAACGAAATCCTGGCCGGGTACTGCGGGGAAGGGGAGGGTTCCCCCTTGCGGAAGGAGGAACTCTACCGTTCGGACGCCGGGTCGGAGGCCTATCTGCCGATCTTTCACGCCGCCGGTCTGGAAGGAGTGCGTGCGAGCGGGGTGTATCCCGTGCCCATGATATCGCACTCGATTGATTTTCCGTTCTCGATCATGCCCCCGGCCAGCGAAAAGGCCTGGGTGCGGAGGATGAAAGAGATGTTGCGGGAGAACGCCGAGCGCACCGGCGGTCATCCCTGGCTGTGCGAGGAAGGCTACGGGAACGCGTTTCTTGTGTGGGGCTTCGGTTCTGCGGGTGATGTGAAGGAGCGGTCGCGGTGAAATGGCTTTGCATTGTTCCGGCGCGGGCCGGATCGAAAGGGGTTCCCGGGAAGAATCTGAAAGTGGTGGGCGGACTTCCGCTGGTGGCCTGGTCGATCAGGCAGGCCTGCCGCATCGCCGAAGGGAAGCCGGACTTCGAGGTGTTCGTCTCGACCGATTCGCCCGAAATTCTGGAGATTGCCGGAAGGGAAGGCTGTCGCCCCCCCTTCCGCAGGCCCGCAGAATTGGCCGGGGACCGGTCGCGTTCGGTCGAGTTCGTCACCCACGCGCTGGACGCATTTGCGGCGCGCGGACAGGTCTTCGACGCCGTCCTCATCCTGCAGCCGACCTCGCCGCTTCGGAGTGATGCGTCGGTGGCGGGGGCGTTGAAGCTGTTCCAAGAAACTCCCGGGGCGGACTCGTTGATATCCGTTTACCGGGACACAGCATTGCGGGTGGATATCCTGTATCAATTGGGTGGAGACGGTCGTGGCGACCCGCTGAGCCGTGCACATGGGGCGGGCGGACGCAGACAGGAGACGGATCCACTTCTTGTCCGCAACGGGGCGGTTTACGCATCTCGCGTCTCCCGCATTCGCGCCAATGCCGGATTGGATGAAGGCGTGCATCGTGCTAATCGGGGGGGC
>CAYVUQ010000081.1:2511-7281 GCA_964454915.1 uncultured Puniceicoccaceae bacterium | reverse complement strand
CCCGCAGGGAGTCGAAAGCCAGTTCTTCGTCTCCCTGATCGGTGCTTGCTTCAATCCGGAATCGGATCGCGCCCGTAAAGCCGGGGGGAAGAAGCGACACCAGATCAAAATCGTAATCGCGGAACATGAAATCCAGTTTTTGCCCGTTCCCATTGAGGGCCAAGTCGCCATCGCTGTCCGGAAGAAATTCCGCGACCATTGTTTCGAAACCCGGTTCTCCGTCTGCGTCCGCCAAGAGCCGCAAAAAATCGCCCGATTCGAATACATCATTGTCCGCAGCGGCGGCCGCGAAAGAAACGAGCAGTTGCGTGTAACCCGTTAAATTCCAATCGCTGTTCAGCTCAAGCGCTCCGACGGAGCCGCGGAGGTTGTCGCCGGCGAGGTAACGGGCACCGCGGTGGCCCACCCAATTGGCGTCCTGCGGGACGCTGGGCGACATGAACTCGCCCGGCGTATCCTCCCTCCTGCGAATGTTCACGGGTTTGTCGTAGGTCACCCCCCATTCGGAGCCGCCACCGATCAAGGTCCAACGGTCGCCACCGGGGTGCGGGGGCAACTCGTTGAAAGCCTCGGCGTATAGGGTCCGAGTACCGGGAATGGAAACGCTCCAGAGGCGTGCGGTACCGTCGTCGTGGGAGGTGGTCAGGAGGCTGTCGTCGGCGTTGAAATGGAAGAACTCGGTGTGAAAGACCGGCTGCACCCAGATGGGGTCGGGTTCGGTCGGATCTGGAGAAGCCGAATCGCCTTGAATCTCACTCAACTCGAAGACGCGAAAGAATGACGACCGGTAACGGGCGCTGTTCGGGTGATCTCTCCAGTTCTCTTCCGGGCCGCCACCGAGAACGAAAAAGCGCCCGTCATGAGTCGCACCGCCGGGCTCGATCTCGACGCCCGTCATGGTGTCCCGTCCGTGGTAGATGCCGTTGTGCAGGATGACGACGGGAGTCGGCGAAGTCTCGGGGTTCGGGTGGTTTTTCAGGTCTTCGACATTGAAGACAATAATGCGCTGGTCCTTGCTGGAAATGACGCACAGCCGGTCGTCCCCACTGAAACGGGCCGCCTTGCTCGAACGCAGTGGATGATTCATCGAGGCCAAACGGGTGAAGTGGACCGCCGCGATCTCGTTCGTAGCGGGGTCGCGGACGATCTCGGCGTCCCAGAAGCTGCCCCAGGTATCGGTGCCCGCCATGAGCACATATTCATCGTCGGAACTCCAGTCGAAATCGTTGACCGCTTTGCCGAGTTTGAACTGGTTGCTCCCGTCGG
Source organism: uncultured Puniceicoccaceae bacterium (assembly GCA_964454915.1). Lineage (GTDB taxonomy): Bacteria > Verrucomicrobiota > Verrucomicrobiia > Opitutales > Puniceicoccaceae > Puniceicoccus. Next base: position 6,015 of record CAYVUQ010000081.1, on the reverse strand, counting down.
GTCCCTTGTGATCCGGGTCCCCATGGCTGGCGTGCCCGACGTGCTCCCATGTGTCGGGATGCCCTGTGGCGCGCCAGACCTCAAGGTGCCCTTTGAACTCGGTGCCCCCGGTGAGCAACTCGCCGCTGTTGTTGAAACCGAGAGAATCGAAGGCCGCATCGCGCCCGTCCGGGATGAACAGCGTCCGGACGAGGACCGGCTCGGCCAGGATGTTGTCTTTGGCGCCACGCACTTCCCATACCTCGATTTTCCGGTCCTCGCCTCCGGCCACAACGTATCGCCCCCGGTTGCTGGAATGCGTCGTGAAGGCGGCGTGTTCGATTTCATCCTCCGGATCGCCTTCGCTGTTGAAGGGTACATCGTCGGGAATCCCGTCCGGCGGTGGGTTGCCAGTCCTGTTGTCGATCTTGTCAGGACCGCGCGAGCGCCCCTCATCCCAAAGCAGGTTACCGTCCATGTCCCACATGCGAAGGTGCGAGGTATTGCGGTTGAGTTCGTGCACGTACGACGGTGGATCCGCTGTTTCCGGGTCGCCGCCCGATTGCGCTTTCTTGATGCGCGCGTTCGAGCGGGAAGCCGTCACCACCAACTCGCCCAGGGGATCGAGCATGGACGACTCGCCCCCGACCTCACCGCGGTCCAGCTCGAAGCCGGCCCGGTCACCGGTGATCGGATTGACAGACGCGTCCGGGTGCGCAAGGCCGCCGGGATCGGCATACACCCACCACTGTTGCTCCAGCTCGAACACCTTCGAGGAAGCTGCCTGAGCATGGCCGGCAAGCCCACCGGCTAACAGACTGAAAAGGGAAACGAACTGGCAGACTCCGGTAATCTTCATTGTTCTGAGCACAAAAAGCACATGAAAGGAAAACGATGCTCGGGAAGCCTCCTCTAACCTGGGGGGGAAGATCAAGAGAAACCGCTTCCCTCCGGGTGCCTATCACCACAACCAAAGTCGTGTTTAAATCATGTTTAATTAATCAAAACCAGGGTCCCCGACGACAACCACCCCCGACCGAAGCGCTGGCATAACCGGATCTGTCTTGCGCCGTGCGATCAGATCCGGTTTGTTAGCAGAGATGTCCATGGGAAGTTTCGTATGCTTGGTAATTTCTTTGGGGCTTGTTCCGGCAGTCGCCCCGCCAGATCCTGCTGCGGAACGCTCGTTTCCAACCCTGCCCGATCCGCTTGTGACGGAGGATGGCGAAGCGGTGACAAACATCGAGCAATGGGAACAGGTGCGCCGCCCGGAAACCCTGGAGTTATTCCGGGAGCAAATGTTCGGGCACACGCCGGAGGATCGGCCAAAGTCACTTTCTTTCGAGATCGTGAAGGAGGACCCGGCGGCGATGGATGGCGAGGCTCTGTTTCGCGAGGTGGCGATCCGCTTCGACGCGCCCCATGGCCAGGGGAAGATCACCCTCTATGTTTTTTACCCGACGGCCCCCGAGGGCCCCGTGCCCGTCTTTCTTCTAATCTGTCACCGTGATCCGAGCAATATCGACCCCACTCGCACCGTGAAGGAGGATTTTTGGCCAGCCGAGGAGATCGTGGCCCGCGGCTATGCGGCGGCAGCCTTCCACATCTCGGACCTCGATCCCGACGAACACGATGGCTTCGAGAACGGGGTGCACGGTCTGTATGAAGAGTCCGGAAAACGCCGCGCGGATAACGCTTGGGGTGCCCTCGCCGCCTGGGCCTGGGGAGCGAGTCGTGCCTTGGACTACCTGGAAACAGATGAACGGGCGGACGCGGAGCGGGTGGCCGTCGTCGGGCACTCCCGCGGCGGTAAAACTTCCCTGTGGGCCGGAGCGCGGGATGAACGCTTTGCTCTCGTCGTCAGCAACAACTCCGGAGCCAACGGGGCGGCCCTGGCTCGGAACCGTAAAGGTGAGAAGATCGCCTTCGCCAACGAGAACTTCCCCCACTGGTTTGCACGGAATTACGAGCAGTACGGAAATGATCCCTGGAGTTTGCCTTTCGACCAACATCAGTTGATCGCTCTGAATGCGCCACGGCATGTTTACGTCGCCAGTGCCGAGAAAGATCACTGGGCCGACCCCGAGGGCGAATTCCTTTCGACCCGGTTCGCCTCTCCGGTCTGGCACCTTTACGGGCTGCAAGGGGTTACGGTGGACCAGCAGCCACCCGTCGATGAACCGGTCCATGGCGGCCATATCGCGTATCACTTGCGCAGCGGAAAGCACGACCTTACCCTCCGAGACTGGAACTGGTTTATGGATTATGCGGATACCCTTTGGAAATAGGATAGTTTTGACCGTCGCGGCTCTTTGTTTTGCCTTTGGCATCGCAGCCGCCGTCGAAGAAGAGCCGCATCCGCAGCGGCCCAACATTATCATCATCCTCGTTGACGATATGGGATGGTCGGATCTCGGCTGCTACGGTGGCGAGATCGAGACGCCGCATATTGATCGGCTAGCTCGTGAGGGCCTGCGTTTTCGGCACTTCTACAATACTGCAAAGTGTTTTCCCTCCCGCGCCTGCCTGCTGACGGGTCGCTATGCCCAGGAGGTCGGGATGTGGAGGGACTTCACGGGTATCCAAAATGGAATTACCTTCGGTGAAGCACTCCAGCCGGTGGATTACTACACGGTCGCCGTGGGAAAACATCATTCCCTGCAAAACCTCTATGATCGGGGCTTTCATCATTATTTCGGGTTAAGGGACGGTGCCTCCAACCACTTCAACCCAGGTGGCACGATCGATGAAGGCTTCGCGCAGAAAAACCGCGTCCGCACCTACGCATTCGACGAGCGCCTCGTGAGTCCGTACATCCCGGAAGAAGAAGACTTCTACACGACCGATACCTATACCGACTGGGCAATCGAATTGCTATCCCAAAAACCTCCCGAGAAGCCGAACTTTCTATTGTATCTGAGCTACACGGCGCCTCATGACCCGCTGCATGCCTGGCCCGAAGACATTGCGAAATACGAAGGCGTTTATGAGGTCGGTTACGAAGAGATCAGGGAAGCGCGCTGGCGCAAACAGCAGGAAATCGGTCTGGTGACTTCCGAATACGAACTGCCACCCGCCGGGTTTGCAAATTGGGATCTCCTTGCCCCCGAAGAACGGGCCAGAGAAGTGCGCCGGATGCAAGTCTATGCCGCCATGATCCATTCGCTGGACCGGAACCTCGGGCGCCTCTTCGGCTGGCTCCAGGCCAACGGCTACTGGGAAAACACGCTGATCCTTTTCATGAGTGACAACGGTGCCAGCGCGGAAGACGCCGAACACGGCTATGGCGAGATCGGCGAGGCCAGCATGTGGGGGTCGCTCCTCCGCAACTGGGCTGCTGTCGCAAACACACCGCTACGCCACTTCAAGAACGACAGCTATGATGGCGGCATCCGGACGCCCCTCGTGGCCTGGTGGCCGGGCAGGATCGCCCCCGGCACCTTTACCGATTACTTCGGCCACTTCATTGACGTCCTCCCCACGTTGCTCGATATCACCGGTGCTTCTTACCCCGCCCTGCACGAC
>CAYVUQ010000081.1:0-2501 GCA_964454915.1 uncultured Puniceicoccaceae bacterium | reverse complement strand
ACGACGGCAAGGAGCTGCCTCCGCCCAGCGGAAAAAGCCTCCTCCCGGTGCTGCTTGGTGAGAACCGCGAGCGCGAAGGTCCTCTCTTCTTCCAATGGGGCGAAGGCGGCGCGGTGATCGAAGACGGCTGGAAAATCGTCCGTCCCAGAACCGGCGGCCCCTGGGAACTCTACCACCTCGACGAAGACCCCACCGAGACCGACAACCTTGCTCCAAAATATCCCGAGAAAGTTCGGCGCATGTCAGGAGAATGGCAGAGCTGGTTTACCCGCACAACAGCGGTCCCAGGACAATAAAATCAAGGACACCCCCACAGAGACCAAATCCGAGCGTCGGGTATGTTTTTTTTGGCTGAGTAAGGTCGAAGTCTGGCTTCCCAATTTTCACTTCAATGGCGAAATCTCAATCCGCCTCCCGAGAACGAGGCAATTGAAAAGAGCCCGGCCCGCCATGTCGCGGGTGATGTAGGCATTGCTTCCGGGAACTTCATGGAGGGAGACAACCACTTGGTCATCCAGATCATAGAGAGTCGTTGCCAAGTCGGCATGTTCCCAGGCTTCCTCCGTGTGCAGGTCAAATTCGGAGGCGTAGTGAATGAGAAGGTTTGCCCGCTCCCAGAGAAACCAGACGTCGTTGGCGACCGGGGAGAGACTGGAAAAATGGATGATCTCCGCCCCGTCGCCCATTTCGATTCCCTTGTGTTCGGCAACCTCCAGGATTTCTCCGCCTACCGCCTTCTGGAGGTGGCTCAGGATGTATTCATCCGGAAAAAGCATGTGGCTGCGGGTCTCGAAAAGATAATCGACGACTTCCTGATACGGGTAGCGAAAGACTTGAAACTTATCTGGATCGTCAGGGACGGCTTCGGTCTGAAAAACGCTGAAAACCTTGAACTTCTCATCCTTTACGGTGAGGTCCAGTTCCGGAATCACGTAATCGGATTTTTTCATGTCAGCACCGAATTCCGCGCCTTTGATGATGACCTCGACCGCTTCGCTTTTGTCGCCTTCGTCCAATTCGAGCGGAATGTCCCTGACGTAGAAGACCACCTCGTCGTTCTGGATCATTTTGTCGATGTGCGACTCGTCCAAATACCAACGGTAGAGATAGCGCGCCGTTTCGAAGAGCGTTTCCCGGGTGGGAATCTCGGCGGAGAGGGTCCATGGCAGGACAAGCAGGAGGGCGGTGAGTCGTTTCATTCGGTGCGTTTTTTGAGGGTGAAAAATCGGTTTCCGCCCAGCGATCCACGGTCCGAGTCGGGAATGCGGACATAGTCGCCCCCGGGGTTGTAGTGATGGGCATCGGTCATCCAACCGTAGGCACGGCCGGTCACGGCAGTCGCGGAGATGAGCTGGAGATCTACGAAAAGATCACGCGTGAAGATATCAGTTGCAAGATAGGAGTCCGCCAGTTTTTGCGCGTAGTTCAACAAGGTCGCGAACTTGCCGGGAGGACCGCTGTTCCCGATCTTGCTGAGGTATTCTACCCGTTTCTCCACCCGGGGGACGGTCGCGAGATTCCCCGAATGGTCGCGGTAGAAGCCCTCGACTTGACCGTGAACGCCGCCAGCCGTGATCACGTCGAAAACATTCGAGGTCTTCGGCACTGTGGTGAGTTCTTTTTGTCGATAGCCCCGGGGTACATAACGGATCCGCGAGTTCAGCACCCAGAGGATCGAGGACATGGTCGCCTCGGAATCGGCCACGCTCACCCAGCCCTTTTCTCCGGGGAATGGGGTTTCGTTGATCAACAGCCGGGCAAGGTAACCCGAATCGGTATTCTTCGGCTTGAGGTCGACATTTCCGGCACTGAGGGCAGCGGCCAGAAAAAGAAGCGGCCAAGTATGGAGTCGAAATACGTTCATTTTGCGCACCTGGATGAACTTTCACGAAAAACCGGGTCAGAACTCAATGTCGATTTTTTCCCGCTCGAGGGCGAATGGACTGTCGTTTTCTACACGGTCGATAACGGAGCCTGGCAGGACCCGTCTTCACCGAGAAGGTTTACGGGGTCCCGGCCGAACATGTGGTCGTGAGTGAACTGAAAGCGAAGTTTGAGATGCTGCAATACACGCCTATTGCCAGGAATGCGGATGAGGATTCGCCGCGTTTCGGCCTCCCTGCGGAAGATTGCGGGTCTCATAAAATTTTCCCATCCAAATCGAGTGCTTGAGAAACCTTTCCAAAAAACAATACCAACCAAACCCATGAAATATCGAACGACTACCAGCCTTTCTTGAACTTTTTGCGACATTATTCTCGACGATCGTCGAGAATAATGTCGCACTTTTGCTACGTTTTCTCAGGATGAACTTTTTTGATGTGCGTAGTCTATCGATTTAGTTTTCCGGTAGACCGGTCACCCGCAGGGAGTCGAAAGCCAGTTCTCCGTCTCCCTGATCGGTGCTTGCTTCAATCCGAAATCAGATCGCGCCCGTAGAGCCGGGTGGAAGAAGCGACACCAGATCAAAATCGTAATCGCGGAACATGAAATCCAGTTTT
>CAYVUQ010000080.1:3032-7294 GCA_964454915.1 uncultured Puniceicoccaceae bacterium | reverse complement strand
CCACTTCCCTCTGCGCACCCAGGGCGAGCGAACGGCTCAAAAAGTCCGCATCCTGGTGCACATCGGGCACGATAAGTATCAATGGATTTTTCACGACGAGAATAAATACTAGACCGGGATATCTGCGTCGGACAACCGTGATTGTCCACGGAAAAGGATGGAAAAGAGTCGGATCGCCCGCACACTCCCCCGCTTTTCCGATGACAAGATACAATTTCGAAACACTTCCCAACCGCGCCGACACCGGGAGCCTCAAATGGGACCGGTACTCCGGGCGCGACATCATGCCGCTCTGGGTCGCGGACATGGATTTCCTCTCGCCACCCGAAATCCTCGCAGCATTGCAACGGCGGGCCGACCACGGCGTTTTCGGCTACACGATTCCGCACGACGAACCGGTCAATGCGGTCACGGACTATCTCCTGGCCCGTCACGGACTAGCGGTCGAGCCGGAATCCATTGTCTGGCTGCCCGGTTTGGTTCCGGCTCTCAATCTGGCCGCCCGGTCGTTTGGAGGAGACAAAGGGGTGGTCACGGCCACTCCGGTCTATCCCCCTTTTCTGACCGCTCCGGCCAACGCACGGGTGCCCTTGCGATCCGCCCCGCTCATCCGCCACGGTGGCCGGTGGCGGCTCGATTTCGAAAAACTCTCCAGCCTTGAACCCGGGGGAGTCTTCTTTCTCTGCAACCCGCACAACCCGGTCGGCACCTGCTTCCCCGAGGCGGAGGTTTCGCAGGTCCTCGAGCTATGCCGCGAAAAAGACTGGGTCTTGTGTTCGGACGAGATTCACTGCGACCTGGTTCTTGACGACGGAGCTTCCCACACGCCGACCCTGCGCCTCGCGGATCCGGAGCAGAATCAAGTGATCGCCCTCTACGCTCCGAGCAAGACCTGGAACCTGCCCGGCCTGGCCTGCGCTTTCGCCGTGATCCCGCACAAGGCGACCCGCGCCCGTTTCAAGAGGGAGATTCAGGGAATCATCACCGAGATCAACTGCTTCGGATACGCGGGCTGCTCGGCCGCCTACCGCGAGGGCGAGCCGTGGCGCAAAGAGCTGATCCAGGTCCTGCGCTCCAACCGCGACAGGGTCTATCGCTTTTTCGCCGACAAGGAAGACCTCGTCACCATCCATCCCATGGAAGCAACCTATCTCGCCTGGTTCGACGCCAGGCGGCTGCCCGTGAAAGACCCGGCTCTTTTCTTCGAAGAACACGGGGTGGGCCTTTCCGACGGAAAACCCTTCGGCGACCCGGGGTGGCTCCGCCTCAATTTCGGCTGCCCGCCCGATCATCTTGAAAAAGCCCTGGGAAGAATGCAGGCGGCGTTCGACTCCCTCCCGCGGAAATGAACGCCTCTCGATGCGGTTTTCAGCCTTCCGCGACCTCTTCCGGGTGGCCGTATTGACAACACCGTGGTCATGGATCAGGTGCGCAACAACAGCCGCGAACAGGCTCCAGGAGCCGACCGCCCCAAGGCAGCCTCCGACGCTATCGTGGAGGCCCTCGGCTCTCACGAGACTATCGCAGGTCGCCTGCTCTCCGACGAGCAAACCCGCAAGGTCTTTGAGGGCATCCTCTACGACATTCTCCGCAACGGGAAGACTGAGGAGTTGCTGGGCGCGACTCTTCAGGGTAGTCGAGGCAAAGGCTCCCGTCCCCGAGTTATCGTATTCTCCAACCGTGCTTGAGCAAACAAAACGGATACAGAACCTGAATGCGGGTTTGACGATTCTCTATATCCCCTGAGTTACGCCGCCAACCCTGTCCAGATGATCTCCAGACGGTGTTTCAAGTGGTTGAGTCTCCCTGCGCTGATCCGTTTTTCCTGATGCTGCAAGCGACCCAGGACGATGCCCTCGGCCACATTCTGTTCTTTGGCAAATCGCTGCACGTCCGCCTGCGTGGGTTGCGGAGCGGCTGCCAGGAATGCTTTCCAGTCGCTCTTTGAGATTAGGAAGTCGGCGGCCCACGCATCCGCCTCCTTCTCATTGACGCTGCTTTTTCCTCGAAACTCGATACAGACATCCTTTTTACCGTGCAGGAGGATGTGTGCGGCCTCATGAAAGAAGGTGAACCAGAGCATGTCGTCGGTCTTGTAGCGCAGGCTAAGCTGAATGAGTGCCTTGTTAGGGGTCAACCAGCGGGTAAAGCCATAGACGTGCGTCCTGGGCAGCTCAGGCACCAGAACCAGGGCCACGCCTGCCGAGGCACACAGCTCCACGACTTTAGGCCAGGCTTCGGCTGGGTTCGCGCGGGTGAGTGTTCGGGCTTGCTGGAGTGCCTCGCGGAATGCGGGCCCCGAGTATGCCGTGCAGTCCTGACGCTGCGCCAGTATCTCACCTGCCCGCAGCCAGACGCTAAGGTCGCCCAGCTCGCTTTTTAGTTTATCCGCCTCGCGGGCTGCACCTTCAAGCTGTGTGTAGGTCGATTCCCATTGGCTCGGGCTGGCCACGCCAAAGAAGTGGAGCAGTTTGATCACTTTTTCTTCCTTGGTAGCGGCAGGCGAGACAAAGCGCATGTTCACCAGCTTGGTGTAGGAGAAATGGCGGAGCCAGTCGATCTGTTCTTTGATAGCCTCCCGTTCCTTGAGACGCGCCAGACGCTCACGGTAATTCGACTCGGCATTGTTCCAGAAACTGGCGGGCACGCCCGTCACTTTTTCCAGCTGCAGGGCGGTTTCGGCAGTGATCGAGGCTACCCCTTTGACCATCTCATTGATGGTCTTGAGGGGGCGGCCCATCCGCTGGGCAAGCTCCTTCTGGGTCAGACCCAGATGCTCGATGGTTTCGAGCAGGGTCTCACCTGGGGGAACCGCGTAATCGGGCTCGAAGGTTTCAACCTCCTGGATGTGGGTTTGCTTACTCATGTGTGTCTGTTATTTCGATGATTTTGACGGCAGTTATCGCCTTCCAGTCCATTCCGCCTGCCTCCAGTTCTGGAATCGGCTCGTGGTCGGGGACGAAGATCAGACGGTAGGGGTGATCCAGGTCCACGGACAGTTGACCAAGACGATTGCCTTTGAGCGGGTGAAGCCTTGGGCCAGGTAACAGCTTCAGAATCGCCAGATTGTCGGAGGCTTCGATTTCGGAGAGCCGCCGCCGGACGAGTTCTGCCCGCCGTGGGCCAAGCTTGTGCAGTTCCCTGGACCGGGTCAGCTGCTTGCAAAGTTTTTTGTTCTTGAACGATATCCACATGCACTCTGGTTTGTCAAGTTTGATTAACCTTTTGGGTAAATCATATTGGCGTCAATTCTAATTCGGGTAATTTCCCGAGGTTTCGCTCTTGGCTCATTTGAAGGATTCTTTGGGGATGCAAAGTTATCCGACCATGACTCCTGGCCTCTACTTTGGGTTCTGCCCTGCGGGAAGCCAAGGCAAAGCCTTCCAATATCTGATTATTAGGTGAATCCAGGTGAATGCGGGAACTATCAATTGCGGCGTTCGACTCCCTCCCGCGGAAATGAACGCCTCTCGATGCGGTTTTCAGCCTTCCGCGACCTCTTCCGGGTGGCCGTATTTCCGCTTCCGCCGGTTCGCCGGTAGAGGGGAGAGTGTCACGGAAATGTTGCGACCGGCCAGCCGCGGTTCGTTGTCGGCGGTGGCCATCTCGTCGAGATCGGCAATCGCCCGCTTGATGGTCTCGAAACCCAGGTCGGTGTGCTCCATCTCGCGCCCACGGAACATGAGGGTCAGCTTGAGCTTGTTGCCCTTGTCGAGAAAGTCCTCGGCGCGACGAATCTTGGTCAAGTAATCGTGGGTGTCGATTTTCACCCGGAACTTGACTTCCTTGAGCTTCTGCGACGCGGTCTTCGACTCCTTCTGCCGCTTGCTCTGTTCGTACTGGTACTTTCCGTAATCGAGGACGCGACAGACCGGCGGGCGGGCGTTGGGGGCGACCTCGACGAGATCGAGGCCCACCTCCCTGGCCAGATCGAGGGCCTTCCTGGTCGGCATCACGCCGATCATTTTGCCCTCCGGACCCACCACGCGGACCTCGGGGATACGGATTCTCTCGTTGCGCCTCGGGCCCGACTGCTGCGGGCGCCGGTGCCGACCGGAAGATGGAACCCTACCCATTCAGGAAGAGGGGAAAGCCGTAACGGCGGAGGGAACACCGCCACAAGCGGGCTCCGGAAGAAGACGGGATTCGATTGTGGGAATCATGTGGACGATAGATTGCCGGGCACCGCCCCGCATTTCAAACCCAAATTTTCTTCCCCGGGAGAACGAACCGGTGGATGCGCAGAGTCCTCAGGCCTTGAC
>CAYVUQ010000080.1:0-3022 GCA_964454915.1 uncultured Puniceicoccaceae bacterium | reverse complement strand
GGCCTTGACCACCTTGCCCGCTTTCAGAGCCTTGACGGATACCCATATCCTCTTGACCTGCCCGTTGGGCATGCGGACGCGGACCCTCTGCAAATTGGGGCGGAAGGTTCGTTTCGAGTTTTTGACCACGTGGGTGCCGATCCCGCCGCTTTTCTTCGACTGGCCCTTGCGGGTGATACGACCGCCCCGAACGGGACGCTTACCGGTGACTGCGCAGATTCTGGACATGATTGGAAAAGGAAAACCGAAGAGCAAAGAGAGACGGCGAGAGGCCCGCAACCCTAAAATCAACCCTCGGCCAATTCGCGCGGCGTCAACCGGCGCAGGCCGAGGCGGACCGCCCCCCGGATGGACCCGAAGGCACCCAGGCCGATCAAGACGATGAGGGCCGCCAGAAGAACGAATGAGGGACCGCCGCCGGATACCGCCATCTGCGGCCAGACCGCCAGAGCGGACGCCACGAGCCCCGTTCCCATGCCCCAGCCCGCGCAAAGGAAAAGCTCGCTTCCGGCCAGACGCTCGACGTGCTTGCGGCGCCAACCAATGGCCAGGAGCAATGCATGCTGCCGTGAGCGTTCGCGGAGGTTTCGGGCCGCCACCAGGCCGATCCCCCCCGTGGCCAGGAGCAGCCCGAACCCGCCGAGAACCTGGAACATGGCGATGTAGGTGTTTTCGACGGCATTGTACTCGGCGAGCACTTCGAGGGTCGGTCGGGTCTCGATCCCTTCGTCACGGTAAGCACGGTTGATGATGCTGCTTGCAGCTTCCAGGTCGGACCCCGGTGGAAGGTCGATCAGAAAAAAACGCTCCCCTGCCAGAGAGGGAAACTCTTCGAGGATGTCCGCTTCGGACAGGATCAACGCCCCTTGCAGCAAACCACCCGACAGAGATGCCGTATAGCGGACTTCGAAATCCTCCCCGAGTTCATCGGCTAGCACCATCCCGTCTCCAAGCCCGGATTTGAATGCCCAAAGGAGGGTTGTTTGATCGACGACGGACGGAAGCACCCCCCCGGTCGGCTCCGCCGAGCCGAGAACGGACGCCCACGATGCGAAGTGCCCGTCGAGAACGCCCGCGAAGGAAAACCGTCCCGCCAGTTCAGCAGGATCGACACCGAAGATCCGCGGTCTGGGAACCGTACCCAGGTTCAGACAACTCGCGTCGCCTCCCTCACTCAAACGGAACCCGACTACGGTGGAGCCCTCGGGAAGGTCCGCCCTCTTGAGACCATCGGTAACCGGCGAAGAAGCGGAGGCCACCAACTCGAAGCCCCCGGTCGGCCCACCGGGGGCATGATCGTCCGGTGCCGCCTTTCGGAAGGCCGCGGAGGCGATCACCAGAAAGACTCCCGCGGCAAGGGTGCCGGCCACGACCATGCTGCGCCCCGGAACCCGCGCAGCCTCCCGCCAGGCAAGTGCCACAGGCCGCGTAGCGGTCTCCCGGGTGCCTCCGGCGCGACCGAGCCGCCATCGGAAGAAAGCCAGACCGGTGAGAACCGAAAGAAAGGCACCCGCAAAAAATGCACCTGGGGCCATGGGATTGCGAAAGGCCCAAAGCAGGCCGGCAAGTGCCCCCGCACCAGGCAACAGGGTTGCGGCCATCCACCGGTTGAAGAATCCCGCTGTCCCGGCGCGACCGGTGTCCCGTGCAGAATCACCAGCGAGCAAGCGACGCGGCGGGGTCCGGGCGATCCGCCGCACCGTCCACCAGACCGCGAGCAACGGCATCAGAATTCCGGCTGCCAGCGCGGCGACCAAAGAACTCGCATCCACCGCAAAAACCAGGCGCAAACCCCCGCCGCCCGGCCATATCCACTCGATCCATCCGATAAACAATTCCGCCAGAAGAATCCCCAACGGCAGGCCGACGACGGAGGCGAGCAAGGCGACGAAAAGGCTCTCGAACAGAAGCATCCGGCGTACGAGCCGCTGCCGCCAGCCGACCGAACGGAGCAATCCAATCTGGTCCGCACGGTCGTCCACCGAAAGCGAGAAAAGGAGACCAGCCATCCCGATCGCCGCGGCGATCACGAATACACCGAAGCCGATCAGCAGTCCGCCGAAGTCCACCGATGCGCGCGACGCTTGCTCCGCGCTTTCCCTGAAATCCGTGAAAGCGAGACCGATGTCGGCGGGAGACAGGCTGCTCCGCAAGACCCCCTCGATCCGCGTGCGCCCGAGATCTTCGGGAATCCGCACGGCCGTCGCCTCGCCCCAGCGATTCGACCAGAGCTTCCTCCCTTCGGAGAGAGTCAGAAAGCCCTTCGGGGTGCCACGATACGTATCCCAGTAGTCCTCGTCCTTGTCCCGGATATCGGAGATGTTGATGGGAAGCGACGTCTCCCAATCGTCGCAATCCTCGACCGTACTCAGTCCCGGGAAATCCGGCATCCAGGAGCCATCGGCGGAAGGTCCTTTCATCGGGAGAATTGGCCCGACCCGCAACCCGGCCGTTTCCTCGGTCAGGCCTCCGCCGCCATCCGCCAGAAAAAACGTCAGCCGGACAACATCGCCCTCCTCCAGATCCAGATCATCGGCCAGCCACTGGTTCACCGCCAACACGTCGTCTTCCATTCCGTCGGGGAGGAATCCAACCGCCTCGGGTGGAACCGCCGCCACGAACGAGAAGGGGGTTGCTCCGTTCTCCCCGGCTATGCTGTTCACGAAGTAGGCCATCACCGGAAAGGCGTCCGGCAGAGCCTCGCGCACTCGCCGGATGACAAGCCCGTCGATAAAAACCCGCCGCGAGGTCAGCTCCCATCCGGCGGAACTCTCTCCCTCCAGCTTCTGCAATCCGAGCCCCATATCGCCCAACTTCCAGGATTCCCCGAACCATTCTTCGGCGCGCCGGACCGAAACGTTTCCACCGTCCCGCGCCCCCACCAGCAAAAGGTTGGCCGCCGGCACCTCATCGAGCGCATCGAGCAGAACCTCGCGTCGCACGAAGGCCAACGGAACCGGGGCAGGGGCGGGATACAGGCCGAAACGCCCGAAACGCTCGGGTCCGACGACCGCCGCTACCC
>CAYVUQ010000079.1:6199-7356 GCA_964454915.1 uncultured Puniceicoccaceae bacterium | reverse complement strand
GTTTCAAGCCGTGCCTGACCGACCGGGGAGCATCGAGCAGGATGCGCCCGAGGTTGGCCGATATCGTTTTCCGGTTGACCTTCGACACACTTTTCGGGAGCAATTTGACCCGCTCCTCTCTTTTCTTCGGCGTCTACCCCCTTGGCGCTTCGAATTCAACAAACCCCCTTCCGCGATTTGCCATGTCCGCTTCCCCACACTCTTCGCAACACCTGCCCGATTCCGTCCACCGGGTTCTAACCGAGGTTGAGAACGAATTTTCGCAAAAAGTACTGCGGCCATTGAGCGGGTTCATTGTCGGAATCGTGGCCGCGATGTCGGGTGTGCTATTCGGTTTCGACGCCTCGATCGCTGCGGCTTGCGGGGACGCGGTAAACAGCCACTTCGGTATCTCCGACGATCCGTTTCTGATGGGTCTGTGGGTTGGGTGCGTTCCTCTGGGTGCCCTCTTCGGCGCACTTCTCGGGGGGCGTGTCTCCAATCTTCTCGGGCGACGCAAGGGCCTGCTTCTCAATGCGGTTCTTTTTATCGCGGGTATCGCCCTTGCTGCGGCCTCGCCTGGATTCTGGGTCTTCGTGGTGGCTCGGTTGCTGATGGGGTTGGCGATCGGGAATTCGGCTGTCATCACGCCGATGTACATGGCCGAGGTCGCACCGCCGGAGTCGCGCGGGAGAATCCTGTTCCTTTACCAACTCTCGATAGTCATCGGTATCCTGGTTTCATTTCTGGTGGGGGTGGTGGTCGATTCGCTCATCCCGGATACGAATGTGAACTGGCGGGTGATGATCGCCTGCGGGTTCGTGCCCGCGTTCGTGTTCCTGTTCGGAATGATGCGTATGCCGGACAGCCCGCGGTGGCTGATCGAGACAGGGCTGTTTCGCCGGGGCCACGAGATTCTCCTGCGGATGATGGGCCGCGACGAGGCCAGAAAGACCTTCGAGGATATTCACGAGGCCTCGCGCAACGACGAAAAGCCCTCTCTTCGAGCACTTTTCGGGCGGATGATCTTCCCGGTGGTGCTGCTCGGGTTCTTCCTTCAGTTCTTCCAGCAGTCCACGGGGATCAATGCTGACATGTATTTCGGTCCGGAAATTTTCCGCGAGGGCGGTTTCAGCGAAACGGCCAGCCTGTGGGCACAGGTGGGCATGGGCACCGTA
>CAYVUQ010000079.1:0-6189 GCA_964454915.1 uncultured Puniceicoccaceae bacterium | reverse complement strand
CCCGGCACGTGCTGCCCAACACAGGTTCGGCCATCGCGCACCGTTCACTTGCTTCCGACAAAGCACCCCAGGAGGCTGCCACACAGACGGCCCGTCCGGATAAATCCAGGACCGTCACCTATCTGATTTTCGCCAGCATCCTCCTCTACATCGTCTTTTTTGCGATCAGTGCCGGTCCGCTCTGTTGGTTGATCATCTCCGAGATTTTCCCCATGCGGTTCCGCGGGATCGGTATGTCGATCGCTGTGGCGGCAAACTGGTTTGTCGATTACATCGTGAGCCAGCTCTTTCCGGTGATGAAAGAAGGACTCGGCATGACGACCACCACCCTTATCTACGCCGCGTTCACGACTTTGGGGCTGGCGCTGGCCGCGCGTTTCCTGCCCGAGACCAAAGGCGTGCCCCTTGAAGAAATTGAACGGAACATCTTTGCGGGAAAACGGCTGCGCGACATCGGGCAGCCCTCGGGCCGATTCCCCCGGTAGCGGGATTGGGCGGCTTACTGGAAATCGTGCGAGGCTTGTTCCGGGAGTCCTCCGGCCCCGGCCAGGGGGCGCACGGTTTCCGCGATGACGTGGATCACCCCACTCTCTTTACGCACCCGCCCCTCGAAAGTCAGAAACGCTTCTTCCACCAAAAGAAGGCGGTATCGGGCAAAGCGGTCCGGGTAAACGACGATGTTGGCGATTCCGGTTTCATCCTCCAGGCTGACAAAGGTCACGCCCTTGGCAGTCGCCGGTCGCTGGCGGCAAATCACCGCTCCCGCCACTCGTACCGTGGCTCCCTTCTGGACGTGGCCGAGAGCCCGGGCCGGGGTGTGCCCCGGGAGTTCTCGCCGGAGAAGGGCCATTGGATGATCGCCCGCTGTTACTCCGCACGATTCGTAATCGGCGGCGATTCGCTCGACAAGATTCATTGCCGGAAGGCGTGTGGGAGGCTCGACCGGCGGGCCGAAGGCCGGGAGGTTCCTGGTGTCGGACCATGCCTCCCACGCATCCTCAACCCGCCAAAGGGCCGAACGACGGTCACCGGTCCATTCGTTGAAGGCTCCGGCCAGGGCGAGGCGACGCCGTTCGAGCGCGTTCAACGGCACCCGCCGCAGCAGGTCCCACAGCGATGTGAACGGAGCCGTTCTCCGCTCATCGAGTAGTTGTGAAATGGCGTTCCGGGATACCTCCCCCAGCATGTGGAATCCAAGCCGCAGGGTGCGGTCGTCCACTATCGTTACGTTCCAATCGGACTCGGACGCACTGACCGGAAGGAAGCGCAACCCCCGGCGGCGGGCATCCTGAACGAGTGTCGAGGGCGAATAGAAGCCCATCGGTTGGTTGTTGAGCAGACCGGCGTAAAACTCCGCCGTCCGATGCGTTTTCAGGTAGGCACTGGCGTAGGCGAGCAGGGCGAAACTGATGGCGTGGGATTCAGGGAAGCCGTAGAGGGCAAAAGAGCCGACGGCTTCGGTCAGGCGATCCACCACCTGTGGTTCGTGTCCCTTCTCCAGCAGTGCCCGCCGCAGTTTTTTGCGGACCCGCTCCAGTCGTTCGGGGGAGCGCGAAAAGTTCAACGCCCGTCGCAGCTCCTCGGCTTTCGAACCGCTGAAATCAGCCATGATCATGGCCATGCGCAGAATCTGTTCCTGGAAGAGCGGCACGCCGAGAGTCCGCTCGAGGACGGGCCGGAGGTCCTCATGGATATAGTCCACTGGTTGTCGCCCGGCGCGTCTTTCCAGATAGGGATGGGTGAGCTTGCCGACGATAGGCCCCGGTCTGATAATGGCGATCTCGATCACCAGATCGTAGAATTCACGGGGACAGAGTCTGGGCAGGGTCGCCATCTGCGCCCGGCTCTCCACCTGGAAGACGCCCACCGTGTCCGCACGGCAAAGCAGATCGTAGGTTTCCCGGTCGTCGTTGGGGATGTGTGCCAGATCGACGGGCCGCCCCCTCCGGGCAGCCTCGGAGAGGGAGTCCTGGATGGCCGCCATCATGCCAAGTCCGAGAAGGTCAACTTTCACAATCCCAAGGTCCTCGCAATCGTCTTTGTCCCACTGGACCACGCTCCGGCCTTTCATCGAAGCCTTCTCCAGCGGGACGATTGAATCGAGGGCACCCTCGCAGACCACCATGCCGCCTGGATGCTGTCCCAGGTGTCGTGGCAGCCCCATGACACGGTGCGCTACGCGGGTAAAGGCCCCGGCGCGTGGATGGTCGCACGGTAGCCCGGCCTCGACCGCTTTCGCCAGAAAGTCCGAACCGTCTGCGAAGTGCCCCCGCCGATGCAGGCGGGAAAAGCGGCCCAGAAACTCCTCCGGAAGACCAAAGACTTTCCCCACCTCCCGGATCGCTCCGCGTCCGCGGTAGGTGATCACGTTTGCTGTCATGGCCGCACCGCGACGGCCATACTTTCGGTACACTTCCTGGATTACCTTCTCGCGCCTGTCCCCGCTCGGGAGATCAAGGTCGATGTCCGGCCATCCCTGCCGTCCCTCGCTCAGGAAACGCTCAAAGAGCAGACCGGCTCCTACCGGGTCCACCGCAGTGATCCCCAGGCAGTAGCAGACGGCCGAATTCGCGGCACTGCCACGTCCTTGCACGAGAATATTTTCGCGGCGGCAGAAGCGGACCAAATCCCAAACGAGGAGAAAGTAGCCGCAAAACCCGAGTTTCGCGATCAAATGCAGCTCGCGTTCGATTTGCTTCCGCACGGGGGATGTTATCCGGTCGTAACGTTCGCGGGCACCGTTGCGCACCATTCTCCGTAGAAAACCTTCCTGTGTCTCCCCTTCCGGAACGCGAAATCGGGGAAATTCGTACCCCAGGTCATCCAGAGTGAATCGCAAGCTCTCCGCCAGATGCGCGGCGGCAGCGATGCATTCCGGAAGATCGGCGAACACCCTCGCCATCTCTTCCGGCGACCTCAGTAGCCGTTCCCCGTTCGAGGCCAGGTGCGTGCCAGCATTGTCCAAGGTGCAGTGATTCCGGAGCGCGGCAAATACATCCGCGACCAATCGGTCCTCCCTGCGGATGCCGAGGGCTCCCCCGGTGGCGACGAGCGGAAGACCCGTTTGCTCGCGCAAGTCGAGCAAGACCCCGTGCCATCCGGCTTCTCCCCGGCGCAGATGACGCTGTATCTCCAACTGGAAGCGATCACCGGGAAACACCCCCCTCAGGAAATCGATCCGCCCGGCCAGTGCCCGGGTCCCGCCGGAGTGCCACGCTTTCGCCAACGGGCCGGTCTCATCCCCGCCCAGAGCCACAAGACCCTCCGTTCCCTGCTCGAGATCGCTCCACCGTATCGGCGCCTGGCCCTTTTCCCCGCGGAAAGCTGCTTCGGTCAACATCCGGCAAAGCCGCCGGTATCCACGCCGTGATCGGACCAGCACGGGAAGACGCGAGCCGTCCTCCAAAGGGAGTTTGGCCCCGACCAAAGGACGGATGCCCTCCTCCCGCGCGGCGCGCAAGAAACGCGGTGCGCCGTAAACTCCCCCATAGTCCAGCAGTGCGACCGACCCGATTCCGAGTCGGGCCGCCGTGCGTGCGATTTCGTCGGGGGGCGCGGCACCCTCCAGAAAGGAAAACGCACTGGCTGCATTCAATTCGGCATACACGGAGGAAGAGTAAAACCCGTTTCGCGCAAAAGGGAAACAAATGTTCACTCTATTTTTGTTTTAATTCATTTCCCACGCCAATCACCACCGGGGAGCGAAACCCCTCCTTCGGCACGGATGCGCTCCATTTCCATTTCGTAAATCCAGGCCGAGGCCACAACCCGCACCCGGTCCTGGCAGAACTCATTCCAATATGCGCCACCGGGCCGCAGGGTTCCGTGCACAAAGACGCGTGGAGAGCCGTCGTCTCCGCGGATCGTTTTGGAGTCATCGCACATACGTGTCCACGTTTCCGTATTCACGGATTCCGGGCAAGCGGTTATCCCCACGAGCGTTTCGGGATTGACCCGGCTCTTTTCACGGGGACCATTCCGGCTCATGGAGGCCTCCGACCTTTTCACCCTTGATCAGGGCCATCCCTTCGCGGAATGGTTTCCGATGAACGAAGCTCCCTGGGAGTGGCTGCCGCGGATCAAATCCGTTTTGAACGGTCTGGAAGAGAAACTTCCGGCGGAGATTCCGTCCGGATTGCATGTCGAGGGTCCCGTTTTTTTCGAGGGGGACGTTGTATTGCCGCCGTTCGGGTCCCTCACCGGTCCGGCCTGGATCGGCGAGGGGTGCGAGTTGCGCCCTGGAGTGTTCATCCGCGGAAATGTCGTGGTGGGACGCCGTTGCGTCCTCGGCAATTCCTGCGAGTTCAAAAACTCCGTCCTGCTGGACGGTGTGCAGACCCCGCACTACAACTATGTAGGCGATTCAATTCTCGGTAACCGCGCTCACCTCGGGGCCGGGGTCATTCTCTCCAACCTGCGCTTCGACCAGAAACCGGTGGTGGTACGCACGTCCGATGGAGTGGTCCAGACCGGCTTGCGCAAGTTGGGGGCTATTCTCGCGGATGGAGCCGAGGCTGGGTGCAATGTCGTCCTGCAACCGGGGACGATTCTGGACAGGGACTCTGCTGTTGCGCCCGGACTGGCCTATGGAGGCTACCTTGACACCGGCAACATCGCTTTTTGGAAGCCGACGCTGCGGACTGTCCACCGCCGGGCTTTGGAGCGCTGAGACGGGATCGAGCGTGCTCTATTCAGATGATTCTGCGACCGCCGGTTCCGGTGTCGCGCGGCGGGCACGCCGGATCAGGCTGCGGACGGTGTCCGTCGCCTTTGCGCCGCATTTTTCCCAGTGTTCCACTCGTTCAAGATCGAGTTTCCACTGTTGATCCGTATCCTTGTTTCGTGGATCGTACGTGCCCAGCAATTCCACATACCGTCCGTCGCGGCGGGCGGTGTTTTCTGCGACAACCACCCGGTAGAACGGGTTGTGTCGGTTGCCATGTCGTTGAAGTCTGATCTTAAGTGCCATTTTTGGAAAAACAACGGAGTAAGGGGGAGAATCATCAAGCTGTCAAGCGACTCTTGCTTCCCCGCTCTTGCTTCTTGCTTGCTCACCGGAACTGCCCGGTCTTGCTCGCCTCACTTGCGAATTTTTCTTCTCTGATCGCACCGACGGCTGATCCGACCGAGTGATACGGATTGCGGTACTGGTCGGTTTTCCTCAAGGTCACCCCCGATGAGTTCATCCAGCACCGCGCACCGTCCACCGGTTCAGGACCTTGAGGTCAAGGATCCGAACATTATTTTCGAAAGAGTCTGGACTCTGCTGGAAGATGAGTTTGGTCGGGACGGACTTCGGTTTCCAAAGGAGATTTTCTGGCTCAACGGAGCACCGGGGGCAGGGAAGGGCACGAATACCCGTTTCATCATGCG
The DNA here is from genome assembly GCA_964454915.1 of uncultured Puniceicoccaceae bacterium. GTDB lineage: Bacteria > Verrucomicrobiota > Verrucomicrobiia > Opitutales > Puniceicoccaceae > Puniceicoccus. The sequence goes on along the minus strand of CAYVUQ010000079.1, from coordinate 816 downwards.
GCTTCGTGATCTGACGGAAGAGCCGATTACGGTCAGTGATCTGTTGAAAAGTCCCGATGCGAAGAAGCGGATGGATGCTGGGGTATTGGTCGGCGATAGAGAGGTTACCGAGCTGGTCTTTCGTCGGCTTCTTGATCCGCGCTATGAACATGGGGCTATTGTGGACGGCTATCCGCGCACCAAGGTGCAGGTTGAGTGCGTGAAACAACTATACGCGCGCCTGAATCAATTGCACCAGGAATCCCTGCACCACGGAGCTTCGGGTTTTCCTAAATGTCAGTTTCACATCATTGTTCTTTTTGTTGATGAGGCTGAAAGTGTAAGACGGCAGATCAACCGCGGTTGCCAGGTGATCGCCCACAACGAGAAAATTCGCGAGTCCGGGGTAGGCGATCTGAAGGAAGTGCGGAAGACCGATCTGAGCGAGGATGCGGCCCGCGGAAGATACAGAACCTTCAAGGAACAGACTTATCAGGCGTTACGGGAGCTGAGAGAAGTCTTTCTCTACCATTACATTGATGCGCAGGGAACGGTCGGTGAGGTGCAGGACCGTATTATCGAGGAACTACGCTATCAGAGTTCGCTTGAGCTGGACGAAAAGACCTACCGACGAATCGGGGGCCTGCCGATTGCTTCGGCTATGATCGTCCACGCCCGGCAGGAACTCGTGAACCGGCTCGACTCTTACGAATCGGAGCACCCCGATCTCTTTGCCTCTGTGGTGGGTGACATCCGCAGTTATTTCATGCCGATCATCGAGCGGCATGCCATATCCGGCATGTCTCTGATCAACACCGAGAGCGATCTGTACTCAAA
>CAYVUQ010000078.1:5912-7360 GCA_964454915.1 uncultured Puniceicoccaceae bacterium | reverse complement strand
GGATGTCTCCCTCCAGTCCGAGAATGCCCGTGACTTCTCCCCCCACCTCGACCGCTTCGCAAAGGAAGGCATCCAGTTCGACCAGGCCTTCTGCTCCGCCCCCTGCTGCGGACCCTCCAGGGCCTGCGTGATGACCGGACAGCACAGCCACAACAATGGTTCCCTCGGCCTTGGTAGCATGGGTTGGCCCATTCCGATGGAAAAACGGACCCTGGTGGACGAACTCAACGACGCAGGTTTCGAAACCGTCCATTTCGGATTCTCCCACGAACGCCTCTACGGCCAGATGCGCTACACCATCGACGGACAGCCGGGGAAAGACGAACACTACTGGAACTGCGACGCCAAAGCGGTTGCCGACAACGCGATCAAATACCTCAAGGGCCGCAAGCCCGGAGACAAGCCGTTCTTTATGAACTGCGCCACGAACGAAACCCACGCCGGACACCTGATGGCCAGCGAGAAGATCAGCAAGCGCCATGGAGGCCCCGTGGACCCCTCGCAGGCCTGGGTGCCCCCGACCGAGAAAGACACCCCGAAAATCCGGGAACGATGGGCAAATTTCTACTCGTCACTGGCCTACGCGGACCATCATTTCGGAAGAATTCTCGAGGCACTGGAGGAAACCGGCATGGACGAGGACACCATGGTGGTCTTCACGACCGACCACGGCACCGGAGCAGCCCGGGGCAAACGTTTCGTCTATGAGACGGGCGTGGAGATCGCACTGCTGGTCCGGCCACCGAAGGGATCGGACCATGCCACGGGACGCCGGGTCACACACTTGATCCAGAACATTGACTTTTTCCCGACCTTTCTCGATGCAGTGGGCGCACCACTTCCCGATGGGCTCGACGGGCGCAGCTTCTGGCCGCTGATCGCCGGCGAGGACTATCGACCGCACGAGCATATCTTCGTCGAGCGCAATTACCACGGGGAGCGCGACGTGGCGGACGTCGTGCAGGAATACTACGACAAGTGGGACCCCCAACGGGTGATCCGCACACCCGAATTCGCCTATTTCCGAAATTGTCGGCCCGAGGCCCGCAAGCGTCCGCACTACGCCGCGGATATCACCGACCTCGACACCCGGTCGGGTTTCGAGGGTGGCGAATTTCTACCCGAGATCGACGACGACCGCCCGATCGAGGAACTCTACGACCTGCGACACGATCCGTGGGAGCAGAACAACGTGGCCGGGCGCGGCGAGTACGCGGCCGTCCAAAAGGACCTCGCAGCCAGGCTCGAGGCCTGGATGCGCGAGACCGCCGACCCGGCCCTCACCCCGGAAATCCTGCCTCCGCATCTGACTGATCCGGTTGAATGGCCCGTCGCGGGCAGTGTAATAAAGGTCGAGCAGCGGTAACCGCTTCAGCCCTTTCTCAGGATAAGTCTGGCGGTATTGTATCCCGAGGCACCCCATACCCCGCCGCCGGGGTGGGTACTGG
>CAYVUQ010000078.1:0-5902 GCA_964454915.1 uncultured Puniceicoccaceae bacterium | reverse complement strand
ACTGGCACCGGTCAGGAACAGTCCCTTGATAGAGGGCACGCGGTAGCGGGAAAGTTCCGGCAGGGGTCGAAAGAAGAACATCTGGTCCAGACTCATCTCAAGATGCATCACGTTGCCGCGGTGCATTCCGTGCAGTCGTTCGATTTCCAGGGGAGTCTGAATGTAGCGGTCCAGGACCTTTTCCGATGTCCCGGGCGCGAAACGGTCCACCGCCGCCAAAAGCTTGTCTGCCTCCCGCCCGGCGATGTCGTCCCAGTTCTCACCGTTCCGCAATTCGTAGGGATGGTATTGCCCCCATACGAAGAGGACGTGCTTCCCTTCCGGAGCCAGGGACGGATCGAGTGACGAAAAAGTCATCGCGAGGGCAACAGGTCTCTCCGGCGGTCGTCCTTTCAGGAAATCGCCGTAGGCATCGTCGATTTCGCTGCGCGACGCGCAAAGAAGCTGCAAGCCGTGGTGGCAATCTCCGACCCCATCATTCAGTTTTTCGCCGGGATAGGCGGGCAGCCCACTCATCGCGCAACGCACGATCATCCCGAATCCGTTGCCCACACGCACATTCGCCACACCCTCTCGAATCCTCTGCGGCAGAGGCGCGTCAGCCAACAGCGTCTCCACGGTCGTCTTGATGTGACAGGCTGCGACGACCGTCCGCGCCACAAAACACTCCCCGTTCTGCAGCTCGACACCCGTGGCCTTCCGACCAGCGGCGTCTGTCAGTATCCGGGCCACCGGGGCATCCTCGCGGACGGTACCCCCGTCCGCCACGATCCGCCGCTTCAACGCCTGGGTGAGAGCACCGCTTCCACCCTTCGCACGCTTCATTCCGCTCTCGTGAAACATGGCGTGCCATCCACCGAAATTTCCACCCGCGATCTCCGAAGGCGGCGGCCCCGACTGGGCCGCCATCCACAGCATCGCCGCCCTGAGCTGTTCCGATTCGAAGGTCTCCTCGATCAACTGGCCGTAGGAACCAAAGATTTTCCGCAGCATCTCGATTCTGCCGCAGCCCTTGATTGACCGACCGAAAAAAGCCCGGAAGAGTTTCCACGGGCTCGGTTCCCCCAGAAAAGCCTTGAGCGCACCTTCGTTGATCGACTTCCAGGCATCCGCGAATCGCCGGTAGCGGTCGGCGTCCGCCGGACTCACAGATGCGATACTCTCGCAGGTGCTGTCAATGTCCTTGAAAAACCGGATGGCCGACCCGTGCCCCTCCGGGACTGGAGCATAGCCCCACGGGTCCATCTCAAGATACTCCAGCCCGTGTGCGGCCAATTCGAGTTCCTCGAGAACCGGAGTCTGGTGGATCATGATGTGCGCGGAACTCCCGACATCAATGCGGTATCCGGGTATCCGGTCCGTCTCCGTGCATACCGCACCCCCGATCACCGGGCGACGTTCGAAAACAGCCGTTTTGCGACCAGCCCTTGCGAGATAGGCTGCCGTGATCAGCCCGTTGTGGCCACCGCCAACAATGATCGCATCAAACTCTTCGTCCACCGTTCGACCCTACCTGCACAGATAAGACAACACGCGGTCCATCTGCCGACCCGCCTCTTCCATCGCATCGGGCGTCCGCGCCAAAATCTCATCACCGGTTTGAACCGTGGGCCCCGGTGGCGACAATTCATCCGCGCAGTTGCCGCCCGGCACCACCAGGAAATCGGTGTCCGATGGTTCGGGCAGTTGGTCGCCATCGAACAAACGGTGACCGATCAGTTCGATACCGCGGGACCGAAACCAGTCACCGATCCGCGTCGGCCCCTCGAAGGAAACGTGCTGGAGCCAGCGAACGCGCACGTTCAGCGAGCCGCTTCAAGAGCCGCCAAAGCTTCCGCCGCCTGCGTCTTGGGTTTCGCACTCAGGTCGCGCCAGACAACCTTCCCGTCCACAACGAGGAAGGATTGACGTTTCGGCACGAATTTCCCGGGAACACCGAACCCGTTTTGCAGTGCCCTGTCCTTGTCGGCAACCAGAACAAAGGGCAGACTGTATTTCTCCTTGAAGGCGGCCTGCGCCTCAACCCCGTCCGCACTGACACCGACCACGCGCAAACCAGCGTCGGTCAAATCTTCGAAGGAGTCGCGCAGATTACAGGCCTGGGCCGTGCACCCCGGCGTGTCGGCTTTGGGATAAAAATACACCAGAACCGGTCCCTCGGCGTAGAGTTCCGCAAGATCGAGGGATTCTCCCGTCGAAATCGTAACCGTGGGAGCAGGAGCGTCGGCACCCGGCTCAAGCGGGTCCGCGTTGGCTGAGAAGAGTCCGAACATGGCGAGAAGAATGAGAGTGGTATGGGTAGTTGTCGAGATCATCGGAGGTATCCAAACCGCAAACAGGAGAAACGCAAACGCACCCCGATATCCAGACCAAAGAAAGGTCTGGTTTGCGTCCGACCAGTCGAAGCGTCAACGTCACGGCATGACCAGGGACATCACCATGGACGAACTCCAAACCACCCGGAAGAAACCGATCTATCCGGTCAAGGAGGGGCTCCGCTCCTATCTAGCACGGCACGGCAGGGAAATGCAGCTGCCCGTCACCTACGAGGATCTCCTCAACTACTCCGTCTCCGTCCCTCTCCGTGATGCCGACGGAAACGACACCCTGTGGGAAACGGTCGCCTACCCCCAACCGGACATGAGCCGCATCTCCAAGGCATTGACGCAAATCTACGGTCTCCTGAAAACCGCCGGTGAATGGTCGGCCGTCGATCATTTGTACATGGACCGGATCGATTTCTGCACCTTCGGCAACTCGCATCCCTTCCGTATCCGCATCGTCAATGTCCACAACGACAACCAGGACTACTACTACATCAAGAAAGCGGACGCTTCCCGGGTGTACGGCCTGGAACTCGAACACCTGCTCTCCCCGAACCGGATGCACTACCTCACCTTCGGTCAGACCCTTGTCGAGGAACACGTGATCGGCATCCCCGGCGATATCTTCATCCGCGACTGGCTCGACAATCCCCAGATTTCGCGCATCCGGCTCGCCAAGGAACTGGTCAAGTTCAACGAGCGCTGCTTCCTGCGCCTCCTCGGCGACATGCGGGCCTACAACTTCGTGGTCGATATCACTCCGGACTTCGAGGATTTCCAGATACGAATCCGACCCATGGATTTCGACCAGCAGAGTTATCAGGGGAGGAAGCAGTTCTACCTGCCCCAGTTCTTCAAAAGCAACAACGCCCTGGTCTTCTTCTGCCTCAACAACCTCATCAAGGATACCGCTCTCCAATACCAACTCGAAGAGCACGCCATGATGATCCGGCGGATCAATCTGATCCACGCACGACTGCGACTGCTGCTGGCCGAGATGTCGGACGATGTGATCTCCGAGCCCGAGAATGTGGACAGGCTAAAACACGAACTCGCGGACCACCACGAAAGGAAGTCTTTCCTGAAAGCCAACAGCATGGGCGGCATCGTCAGGGAAAGCCTGCATACCATTCTCGACCGAACTGCAGTTCCTGCTGACAAAAGTTCACCGCTGAGGCTCGACATCGACGAAGCATGAGGATCGATCCGGTCAAACGGTTCGTCCAGGTCTCAGCGCGCGAGATCAGCGAGTTTTCCACCCTCCGTCGAGCAGGTTCCCCGGGAACCGGTCGCTGGCGCACGGATGCCGGGAGAAAATGGCACGAATCGGTTCAACGCGAGCTGGCCGACCAATATGAAAAGGAGATTCCGCTGACCGGAGATCTGCAGCGTGGAAAATGGACGCTTCACGTCGAAGGCCGGTGCGATCTTCGATCCATCCCCGACGGAACGCCGCCCATCCTCGGAGAGATCAAAACCCTGTCGGAACCTCTTCCCCTGCCCGAAGACGAACTGCGGGCGCGCCATCCAGCCCACTTCAGGCAGATCGCCCTCTACAGTCTTCTCGCACAGGACGCAGTATCGCCAAAAAGTTTCCTCCTTTTCATCGATCCCGACAGCGGAATCCGGCAGCAGGTCTGGCTTGAGCGCAAGGATATCGACCTGCTCGAACGCCACATCGATCTTCTCCTCGAATTTCTTGACGATGTCGAGGAGCGCACCCATACACGCAGCACCCTGCAGTGGGAATCGTTCGCGAAATCTCCCAGGTGCGGGCAGATCGAAGCTTCGCGCCTCCTCGGCGACGCACTTCCCCGTTCGCGGGTGATCGGCTTCCAGGCCCCGACCGGTTTCGGGAAAACACGCATCGTTCTCGAAGAAGCACTTGCCGCGCTCCGTTCCGGAAAAGCCGAACGGATTCTTTACCTCACCGGAAAAACCAGCGGACAGGAACAGGCCTGCGCGGAGTTGCAATCCCTCTTCCCTACAACGCCCCCCCTTCGCACCTACCGCATGCGCAATCACCGCGAACATGCCGCCATCTGCCCACTCGATGGTTGCCATCCGGGAATGTGTGCGCCGACCGGAGAAACCGAGCGGGCGGGCACTCCTGTAACTCCTTCAGACCATCCGGGCTTCCCCCGCGAAGCTTGGCGGCGGATCGCCGAAAACAGCACTGCCCACAGATGTTGCCCCTACGAAATCTCCCGGGCCTTTCTCGCGTTTTCGGACCTTTGGATCGCCGACTACAACTACCTTTTCGGCCCCGGATCACAGCACATCTTTTTCGAACAACCCGGATTCGATCCGCTGCGCACCTGGGTCCTCATCGACGAGGCGCACAACCTGCCTGATCGAGCCTGCAGTGCCCTGGGAGGGACCCTCTCCGAGGATGCGCTCCTTCGAACAGCGGACAACCTTCGTTCAACGGGCTGTCCCCGGCCCCTGTTGGAAATCCTGCGCGAGCTCGCCCGGGCGGTCAGGGATCTGCCCCCGCAGAACGTGGCCGACGCGGACGCTACCTACCGCATCCTCGATCTGACGGAATCGATGCGGGACGTTCTCGGCGAAACCCGCCTTCCTTGGGAAACCCTGGAACCCGTCGCACTCGAAACCCTGCGTTGCACCGAGTCCGTCGATTTCCTGTTTTCCCACGAGAACCTCGACCCGGTTTTCTGGTCTCCCGCCCCCTCTGCACTCGAATGGCTGCCACTGGACCCTGTGCCCTGGATCGACGAATGTCTCCAGGATTTTGCGTGCGCACTGTTCTTCTCGGCCACTTTGGAACCCTTCCCCTTCTCATCGCCAAGGCCGGTTTTTAAAGATAAGCCTCACTTGGTCCGAATCAACGCGCCGAAGAACGACCGTTTTCGGGTCGCCATCGACCCGAGCGTAGAAACGACCCGGCGACACCGAAAAAAACACTACGCACGGACCGCCCGAACCGCCGCGGCCTTCGCCGAATCTGCGAACGGGTGTGTCGTCTTGTATTTCCCCTCTTACGAATACGCATCCGCCATTGAAACCTTTCTCCACGCCGAAGCACCTCACTTGCGTACGCAGATGCAACCCCGTGACCTTGACGCCGAGGAAAGGGAGAACTTCGCCCGCAACGCCCCTCTCGCCTGTGACATCCTGCTCCTTATGCTCGGCGGCACGTTCGCCGAGGCCATTGACAGCTTCGGGGGAATCATTCGGCGGGCAATGATCATCGGCCCCGGCTTACCCGAACTTTCAGCGGTAAACCGCCTGCGGATGCAATCCTGGCCCGACCGCGAACAGGGCTTCCACGAAATCTGCCGGGTTACCGGGATGCGCCGGGTCAACCAGGCGATCGGACGCTTCATCCGTGCCGAAGACCACCACGCCGAAATCCTCCTCCACGACAAACGTTTCCTGGAGCCCGGATACCGAAACCTTCTAAGAGAAGACATCCCGGACCCACCAGTACTGAAGACCGAAACAGCCCTCCTCACCTGGCTCTCGAAAACCCAATAAGCCCCAACCGAGGCAAGAAAAATTAACCTGGTTAATTATAGTTCAACCCGGTTTATTTTTCTTGCCCGGGCCAACCAGAC